>NZ_JBHVOS010000005.1:0-210789 GCF_042887685.1 Oerskovia sp. NPDC057915
GCATAGATACCAGCAGGACCAGCGCCAACAACGGCGACACGCAACGGACGAGAGCTGCTCACAGGAAAGAACGCCTTCCGGTCGAGGAGGGGAGGGGCGGTCCACGCCGGGGTCGGCAGCCGCACGCTTCGACGGTACGTCCTCAACCGGGGTTGAGGTCAAGGTGCGCGGTGGAGACTGCGGGGAGGACCCTGGGGACGGCCGTGCGTGACCGTCAACTGATCATCGACCTGTCCGTGAGTTATCAGTTACCGCGTAAGTGATAACTTGTCGAAGTGGTGGGTTATCAGATGCGCTGGCCCTCGCTGGCCGCCGAACAGCTCGAGTGGCTCTCCGTACGCGAGAGCACGACGGGCAGGAGACCCGCGCGCCGCTACACAGCCTCAGTCGTCCCACCGATCGCCGACCTGCCCGTCGTGCTCCCCGCCCCTCTTTCCGCCGAGGTCGAGGACGCATCCCGTGAGATCACGCGCTTCGACACCGAGATGGGCAGCGAGCTCGCACCCTTCACGGCAGTCCTCTTGCGCAGCGAGTCCGCCGCGTCGTCCAGGATCGAACGACTGACTGCGTCCGCCTGCCAGATCGCCATGGCCGAGCTCGGAGCGGCAAGATTCGGATCCAACGCGCCCGTCATCGTTGCCAACACACGCGCGATGCGCGCAGCCCTCGCGCTGGCCCACCAGCCCGACCAGGACACGGTCCTGCACATGCACCACGCCCTCATGGAGCACGACGACCCAGAACAGGCGGGACGTTGGCGGACTGAGCAGGTGTGGATCGGTGGCGTAGACCACTCGCCGGCGGGAGCCGACTTCGTCCCTCCGCACCACGAACGGGTGCCGGGGGCAATCGACGACCTCATCGCATTCATCAAGCGTGACGATGTCCCTCCGTTGGCACACGCCGCGATAGCCCATGCGCAGTTCGAGACGATCCACCCGTTCACCGACGGCAACGGGCGCACCGGGCGCGCTCTCGTCCAGGCGATGATGCACAGCTCCGGGCTGACACGAAACGTCACGATGCCGCTGTCCGCGGGGCTCCTCGCGGACGTCGACTCGTACTACGCCGCTCTCGACACCTACCGACAAGGGCACCCGGAGGGCCTCATCAGCCAGTTCGTCCACGCCAGCGCTCGCGCGGTCGACAACGGACGCCGCCTCGTACAGGAAGTTCGCTCGATCCGTGCCGGGTGGGACCACCAGATCACGGCGCGCCGAGGTGCGCGTACCTACGAGGTCGCCGACCTCCTCACCCGCCAGCCGGTCATCAACGCACAGGTCCTCAAAGAGGTGCTTGGGATCGGGCCGACGAACGTCCGGCGTCACATGGACCCGCTCACCCAAGCCGGGATCGTCACTGAGACACGGGTCCACCGCAAGGGCGTCGTGTGGTCGGCCCTGCAGATCCTTGGCGCACTCGACGACTTCGCCGAGCGGGCCGGCAAGCGCCGCCCCGGCTACGGAAAGGCAGGACCTCTGCCGTCTTCACCTGAGGACTCTGGAAGCCCGGACGGGTCCGCAAACCGTCAGGGCTCGTAGCCCTCGACGAAGCCCGTGATCTCCCTGCGCATCACGTCCTCGCTCAAGGGCTCCCGTGTGGACGTCCCGATCGAGAACCCGTACCCCTCGATCGGCCCGTTCTGCCAGGAGAAGTCGTAGCTCCCGGGTTCGTGGGGCCTGTCGGTGACCGTGAACTCCTGGCCGTCGACCGTCAGGTGCCACACCTGAGGTGACCTCCGAGGTGCAGCGCTGACACGGCTCTGCAGCCGCTCGATCCGCGGCCGCAGGAGCGCGTCCGTCGCCGCCGGGTCCTCCCACGTCTCCACGCTCACGAGCAGCCGGTGCGGGCCGAGGTCCCGGTGCCACGCACCGCCCACGGGAACGAGCTCGACGTCGTAGACCACCGGGACGTCCGGGTCGCCGATCGGCTCCGGGACGTAGCCGTCGGGCAGGTCAGCCTCCGAGAAGAAGAAGCTCGGTCGCACCATCTCCTCGTGCCATGCCCGCGCCTCGGCCGCGACGGCCCCGAACACCGCGGCCAGCCGCTCCGACGCGGGCTCGACGTCGCGCCCGGCGGGCACCTCGGTCAACCGGTCCCACCACTCGCGCCACTCGGCCGCGAGCGCCGCGACCTCGTCTCCCGGCAGGGCCTCGACCGCGACGCGGGGAACGAGCGCCGGGACGTCGTCGGCCACGGGAAGCGCGAGACGGTCGCGGACGAACAGCGCGACCGTGAAGCCGACGCCACGCCCTACGTTGATGCTCCGCAGGTCCTGGGGTTCGTGCGTCATCGCTCACCTCGTCGTCGGGCCGGCGGGCGCCGGACCGCCCATGCTAGGCCGTCGGTGCCGTCCCACCGCACGCGTCGCGTGCCCGCATGTCCGCCCCTCACGCTGCAGGTGACGGCGCCCACCACGGCGACCCGGCGGCTCGTCGCTCGACTCGGGTCCCGGCCGCGGGCGGCTCGCAGGTGGCCGCCACGGGTCCCCGATGACCTCGCGTCGAGGCCCCGGTGAACGCCTCGGGAACGTTCGGGGAACGGGGCCGCTCACGCCACTTTCCGGTCACTTCGCCCTCCTAGGGTGACGGCGTCCACCCGCTCGTGACTGGAGCCCCACCCCATGACCTCCGTGTCAGCCCCCGTGCGCCCCGCGCCACCCGCACGTCGTCGGACGATCCCCGGACGGGCCCCGACGGCCCGGTCCCGCTTCACGCGCCCCACCCCACGGGCCTTGCGCACCTGGCTCGCGTTCCTGCTGCTCGCGGGGCCCAACGTGGTCCTGCTGCTCGTGTTCGTCTACCGCCCGCTGCTGCAGAGCTTCTACTACTCGACCCTGCAGTGGAACATGGGCTCCCCCACGGCCCGCTCGGTCGGCCTCGGCAACTACGTCGAGTGGTTCCAGGACCCGACGACGGCCGACGTCATGGTCACGACCGGCGTCTTCACGGTCGCGACCGTGGGCGGCTCGCTCGTCCTGGGCCTGGGCCTGGCCCTGCTGCTGAACCGCCGCCTCAAGGGCCGCGGGTTCGCGCGGACCGTGGCGTTCGCGCCCTACGTCCTGTCGGGTGTCGCGGTCGGCATGCTGTGGCTGTTCATCTTCGACCCGCGCTACGGCCTGCTCTCGGCCGGGCTGCGCGTGATCGGGCTCGAGTCCCCCGACTGGTACACGACCTCGCCCTGGGCGCTCGTCATGATCATCGTCGTCTACCTGTGGAAGAACGTCGGGTACGTCGCCCTGATCTTCCTGGCCGGTCTCCAGGCCGTCCCGCAGGAGCTCAAGCAGGCCGCGGCGCTCGACGGTGCGTCGTCGGCCCGCACGTTCCGTTCGATCGTCCTGCCGCTGCTCGCGCCCACGACCTTCTTCCTCACGGTCACGACGCTGCTCAGCTCGCTCCAGTCGTTCGACATCATCCAGGCCATGACGAAGGGCGGGCCGCTCGGCTCGACCACGACCCTCATGTACCAGATCTACGAGGAGGGCTTCGTGACCGGTCGGGCCGGCTACGCGTCGGCCGTCGCGACGATCCTCTTCCTCCTGCTGCTGGTCGTCACGGTCGTCCAGCTGCGCTTCGTCGAGAAGAAGGTGCACTACGCATGAGCGTCCAGAACCCGGTGCGAGAGTCCCCTGCCCCCGCAGCGCCCCAGACCCCGGCCTCGACCTCGGGCGCCTCCGGCGCTCAGCACCCCGGGTCACCCGTGGACGCACCACCGGCCCCCGGCGGTGCCGGCCACCGCCAGAGCGGCGGCCGACCGCCGGAGCGCAGGCGCCGTCGTCGGCCCCTGCACCTGGGCTCGTACGCGACCCTCCTGGTCGCGACCGTCGTCATGGCGCTGCCGCTCGTGTGGATGGTGCTCGCGAGCTTCAAGCGACCCGACGAGCTGTACTCGATCCCGCTCCAGTGGCTCCCGCAGAACCTCGACCTCGCGAACTACGTCCAGACGACGCAGAGCATCCCCGTCGGGCAGCTGTTCCTCAACAGCGTGGGCCTGACGGTCGTGGGCTCGACCCTCAAGCTGCTGCTGGGCCTGTGCTGCGCGTACGCGCTCGTGTTCCTCGACTTCCCGTTCAAGCGCGCGGTGTTCGTCCTGGTCCTGTTCACGCTGCTCATCCCGCAGCAGATCACGATCATCCCCAACTACACGCTCGTCGCCCAGCTCGGGTGGCTCAACACCTACCAGGGCATCCTCGTGCCGGGCCTGGCGAGCGCGTTCGGGACCTTCCTGTTCCGTCAGCACTTCCTGTCGCTGCCGATCTCGATCCTCGAGGCCGCCGAGCTCGACGGCGCGGGCCACTGGCGCAAGCTGTGGCGGTTCGTCGTGCCGCTGTCGTACCCCACGATCGCGGCCGTCGCGCTCGTGTCCGTGGTCGCCGAGTGGAACGACTACCTGTGGCCGTTCCTCGTGACCGACGACGCCGAGAAGATGACGCTCCCCGTCGGCCTCACCCTCCTGCAGAGCGTCGACGGCATGAACAACTGGGGCGTCCTCATGGCCGCGACCGTGCTCGTGACCCTCCCGATCCTGATCGTCTTCCTGTTCCTCCAGCGCCGGCTCGTCGCCGGGCTCACCGCCGGAGCCGTGACCGGCTGACGCGCCGGTCCTCCCCCTGTCCCCCCGGCATCTGCCGGGTCGCTGTTCCCCACCCCAAGGAGCATCACGTGAACCAGCCCCTGCCCGCCCAGTGGACCCCGTCGCGACGCGACGTGCTGCGCCTCGGCGGCCTCGGCGCCCTCGCCCTCTCCCTCGCCGCGTGCGCGGGACCGACCGTCGGCGGCGGCACGTCCGCCCCGTCCGCCTCCGCGGGCACCGACTGGTCGAAGATCAAGCCCGCCTCGCAGATCACGTGGTGGAGCAACCACCCCGGCGCCTCCAAGACCATCGAGGAGGAGCTCATCCGCCGCTTCAACGCGAAGCACCCCGACATCGCGGTCAAGCTCGTGACCGCGGGCGCCGGGTACGACGAGGTCGCGCAGCGCTTCCAGGCCGCGTCGTCGTCGAACAACCTGCCGGACCTCGTCATCGCGAGCGACGTGTGGTGGTTCCGCTACTACGTCAACGGCCAGGTCATGCCGCTCGACGACGTGTTCACGCACCTCGACGTCGACGTCGCCGACTACAACCCCACGCTGTACGGCGACTACTCGTACGAGCAGAAGCACTGGGCCGTGCCGTACGCGCGCTCGACGCCTCTCTTCTACTACAACAAGACCATGTGGGCCGCGGCGGGCCTGCCGGACCGCGGCCCCGCGACGTGGGCCGAGCTCGCCGAGTGGGCCCCCGCCCTGCGCGCCCAGGTCCCCGCCGACGGCGCCCCCCTCGGCCTCGCGACCGGCACCTCGTGGGCCGCCTGGTGGTTCGAGAACATGCTCTGGGGCCAGGGCGGCCAGTACAGCGACGAGTTCACGGTCACGCTCGACACCCCGCAGGCCCTGGCCGCGGGCGACTTCCTGCGCGACCTGTTCCACGGGTCCAAGGTCGCGGGCGTCGGGACCGACGCCGGAGCCGACTTCGCCGCCGGCATCTTCGCCTCGACCATCGGGTCCACGGGCAGCCTCACGGGCCTGCTCGACGCCGCGTCGTTCGAGCTCGGCACGGCCTACCTGCCCGACGGCCCCTCCGGCTCCGGGACGCCCACGGGCGGCACGGGCCTGGCGATCCCGGCCTCGCGCACGCCCGAGCAGCAGCTCGCCGCGGCCATGTTCCTCGCCTTCATCACGGACCCGGAGAACACCGCATACTTCTCCCAGAACACCGGGTACATGCCGGTGCGCACGTCCGCGGTCGAGGGAGAGACCATGAGCAGCATCTACGCGGCCACGCCGCAGTTCCGCACGGCCGTCGACCAGCTCGCCGAGAAGTCGCGCTCGCAGGACTGGGTCCGGGTCTTCGTGCCGGGAGGCGACCAGATCCTCACCGACGGGATCGAGCAGATCGTGCTCAAGGGCACGCCCGCCGCCGAGGCGTTCGCGTCGATCACGCCGCGCCTGGAGAAGGCGTACCAGGAGAACGTGGAGCCCTACCTGTGACGGGCGCGTTCCGGGTCGTCGCGCACCGCGGGAACTCGTCCGTCGCCCCGCAGAACACGCTCGCCGCGTTCGAGGCCGCGTGGCGTGCGGGGGCCGACAGCATCGAGATCGACGTGCAGCTCACCGCCGACGGCGAGGTCGTCGTGATCCACGACGACACGCTCGACGCCACGACGGACGGTACCGGCCGCGTCGACGCGCTGCCGCTCGCGGACGTCCGCGCGGTCGACGCGGGGTCGTGGTTCGCCCCGGCCTACGCCGGGCAGCGCGTCCCCACGTTCGCGGAGGTCGTGGACTTCCTCGCGACGCACCCGGGCATCGACCTCCTGCTGGAGGTCAAGGGCGACTGGGGGCCCGACGACGTCCGCAAGGTCACCGAGCCCGTCCAGCGCGCCGGGCTCACCGGCCGCGTGATCGGGCAGAGCTTCTGGCCCTCGACCGTCGCAGCGCTGCAGAAGGTGGCCCCGGACCTGCGCCGCGGGCTGCTGATCGGCGAGCTCTCCGACGACCTCCTCGCGACGTGCGCCGACCTGGGCGTTATGACGTGCAACCCCGCGGGGCACCTGCTCGTCGAGCGGCCCGGCCTGGTCGACGAGCTGCACGACGCCGGGCTCGAGGTCCAGGTCTGGACGTTGAACGAGCCCGCACAGTGGACCCTCGCCCTGGTCGCCGGCGTCGACGCGGTCATCACCGACCGCCCCGACCGGCTGCGGGGGTGGCTCACGGGGCGCTGACGGCTGGCGGCTCGCGGCTGGCCGCTGGTGGCTGGCCGCTGGTGGCTGGCCGCTGGTGGCTGGCCGCCGGAGAGACGAGGGCAGATGCCCCTGGATCGGTCGATCCGGGGGCATCTGCTCACTGCTCGGCGTGCAGACCGTCAGCTCCTCGCGTCGACCACCCGAGCACCCGACACCACACCCGAGAGCCCTCGCCGGTCCCGCGTGAACAGGACCGAGACGACCGCCACGAAGGCGACGAGCCCGCCCAGGGGCGCTGCGACGTCGGGCAGGAGACCCGCCGGAAGGTCGGCCAGGATCAGGCACAACCCCCACAGCCCGCCCGTCGAGAGGCCCCGGACCGCACGGCGGGCCGTCGTCCCCCGGCCCAGGCCGTCCGGGCCGATCGGCCCCTCGGCGGTGTCCGGCGCCCAGCGCGGCTCGAGCCACATGGCCCGCTGCCCCCACGACGCCCCGCTGCCCAGGAACGGAGGCACGAACAGGACCAGCACCACAGGGACCACCGTGCCGAGCAGCACCTCGACCGGACCCTGCCCCAGCGGGACCTCCCGCCCTACCGCGACCAGGACCACCCGGTACGACAGCACCAGGACGAACCCGACGGCCGACACCAGCGCAGCATCGAGCAGCATGCCCAGCCACCGCCGCCACACCGTGACCCGGCGCGGGACGCCACGCTGCGCCGCGAGGTCGGTCGACCGCGGCATCCACCGCAGGACCACGGGCGCGATCAGTGCGCCGACCAGACCGCCCAGGGTGTTCGTCAGGAGGTCGTCGACGTCGGCCAGGCGGTACGAGCACGGAATGAGCCCGAAGATGCCCGTGCCCTGGGTCGTCTCGATGAGCAGAGACGCCGCGAACGCCGACGCCACCGTGAGCGGCAGCCGCCACCCGAAGAAGCGCCGCACCAGCACGCCCCACGGGACGAACAGCACCACGTTGAACACCGTCTGCAGCACCGCAGGGCTGCGCAACGTCGCCGCCGCGGACAGGCCCGCCGTGTCCCGGCGGATGTCCTCGACGAACTGGAACGGGTTGAGCTGCGGCCCGGAGAACCCGTGCTGCGTGCACCACTGCGCGAGGTCGCCCGAGGGCAGCGGCAGGAGCGTGTAGGCCACGAGCGCGACGCCGTACACCGCGACCGCCGCCGACCCGAGCAGGCGCAGACCGCTCAGCCGCCCGTACCGGCGGTACTGCCAGACCACGACCGGCAGCAGGAACATCACGAAGACGACGACTCCGCCGATCACGCCCACGTACGCGGGCCAGGTCCACCTGCTCACGACGAGACCCTAACCAGGGGTGCACGCCGCGGCTCGGTGGGCATGGGTCGTGTGCGTCACGTCGGGGGGCGAGAGCGTCACCGTCGGGGGGTGGGAACGTCACCGTCGGCGGGCGGGCGCGTCCCCCTCGGGGGGCGGGAACGTCACCCTCGGCGGGCGGGCGCGTCACCCTCGGCGTCAGGCGTCCCCGTCGTGACCGGCGTCGCCCTGCGACTCGCCGCGACCCAAGTCGCGGGCGCCCGGGCGCGCCCCCGCACGGTCGGCCTCGACGGCCTCGTCGACCTCGTCCCGCGGCTCCGGCTCGTCCCGCTCGTCCTCGACCCGGTGCCGCTCGGCCGTCTCCTCGCGCTCGTCGATGACCTCCTGGCCCGGGCCGGCGAACGCCTTGGAACGCTCGACCCCCTCGGCCGTGCCGCTGAAGAAGGCCGACTCGGACGCGCCGCCGGGGAGGTCCTCGGGGCCGATCTCCCCCGTGGCGCCAGGGTCCCGTGCGCCCGCGAGCGCCGCGTCGACCGGCGCCATGACCCGGGTCTCGACGACGTCCTGCGGTGCGCTGACCGTCCCGATCACGCGCGTCTGGTCGCGCACCGACACGCGCCGCGTCGCCTGACGGGTCGACAGGGGCGGCTGCCCCGGGATGCCCGGACCCACGGGGATCGCCGGCGGGAGGTGGACCTCCGGTTCAGGGATCGCGGGTTGGGCAGCGGCGCCGTCGGCCTGCGGACGACCAGGCGCGACGTCGGGCTCCTCGGCGATCCGCCCCTCCTCGACGCCCTCGAAGCGGGTGCGGGGAAGCGAGTCGGCGCTCGACCGCTGGAGCCACTCCACGAGCCCCTCGCGCACGAAGCACCGCAGGTCGAACAGCGTCGGGGCGTCCCGTGCGCTCACGAGTGCGCGCACCCGCACGACGCCGTTGATCGCGTCGGTCACCTGCAGGATGCCCACGCGCTGGTCCCAGAGGTCGGTGTGCGCGAGGAGCCGCTTGAGCTCGGCCCGCATGGCGCCGAACGGCACCCGGAAGTCCAGGTCGAGCTCGACCGTGCCGAGCAGGTCCGCGGCCCTCCGCGTCCAGTTCTGGAACGGCGTCGTCGTGAAGTACGTGCACGGCATGATGAGGCGCCGGTCGTCCCACAGGTGCACCACGACGTACGTCATGGTGATCTCCTCGATCCGCCCCCACTCCCCCTCGAGCACCACGACGTCGTCGACCCGGATGCCGTCGGTGAACGCGATCTGCATGCCCGCGAAGACGTTCGCGAGGGACGTCTGCGCCGCGAGGCCCGCGACGATCGAGATGACACCGGCCGACGCGAGGATGCTCGCGCCCGCGGCACGCGCCGCGGGGAACGTCAGCAGGACCGCGGCGATCGCGCAGATCACGATGATCGCGACCGTCAGGCGGCGCACCACGATGATCTGCGTGCGGATGCGCCGGGCGTGCCGGTTGTCGACCACGTCGACCCGGAAGCGCTTGAGCGCACTGTCCTCGAGGACGAACGCGAGCGCCCCCACCCACCACGCACCCGCCGCGATGAGCGCGATCAGGAGGGCGTGCTCGACCGCGGGACGCCAGCTCACCGACGGGTCCGTCGTGACCCGCACCGCGATCCACACCGCGACGATCATGAGCACCGCACGGTCCGGGCGGCGCAGCCGCTTCGAGATGTCCCGTGCGAGCTCGCTGCGCCGCCCGAGGCGGTTCACGACCGCCGAGACGATCGTGCCCAGCACGAAGGCGACCACCAGCGCTCCCGCGACGGCGGCCAGGGTCAGTGCGACGTCGGTCGCGTTCTCGATCTCGTCGTCCATCCGTCCACGCTATGGCCGGGCGCTGGAAGTCGCCTGGACAGGCGCTGGGTGAGCGGCGCCGTCGGGCGGGAGGGTCCGTCTCCTCAGCGAGCGAGCCACGGTGCCAGACGGCGCGTCACCCACGGCAGGACGGCGTACGTCATGATCGGGGTCAGCACGAGCGTCGTCACGAGGACCCTCGGGACCACGGGCAGCTCGCCGAAGCTCGGGACCGCCCACGAGACGAACAGCGTGAACGCGAGGTTCACGGGGAAGAACCCGAGCCAGATGCTCACCGACTGCTTCCACCGGGCGGGCGCTCGCTCGGCGCTGATCTGCGGCTCCTCGACGCGGGCGGGTGCGTCGAACCAGCCCTCGATGCCCGTCCTGCGCTCGACGCGCTGGTCCTCGACGAGCCCCTGCCCCTCCTGGAGCCACGCGACCCGCTCGGGCGAGGAGTCCCACGCGTCGAGCGTCGCCTCGTCGGCGAAGCGGTAGAGCATGTGCCAGTCGTGCGAGTCCTTCGCGGCGCGCACCCAGCCCGACCCGAGGAAGCCCGGGTACGTGTTGGCCATGTTGACGCCGGTCTGGACCCAGCGCGTCGCGTCCGGGACCAGGTCGGGGTGGATGCGGCGGTGGATGGAGACGGTGACGGGTCGGTCCGGGGATCGCCCGGCCGTGCCCGTGGAAGGAACGGTCATGAGGGCGAGTACACGACGCCGACGTTTCCGGGGTGTGACGACCCGGCCGTCGTGGGACGGCGCGTCCCGACAGGTGGGCACCGCCCGGCGGCCGCGCGGTGCCCTGCCGGGCGTCTTCCGGGTGCGGCTCAGCACCTTCCGGGGAGAGCGTTCGCTACGCCGAGGCCCCGTACTGGTCGAGCAGGTGCCGCGAGACCGTCTCGATCACGCCGTACGGGATCGGCTCCGAGAGCATGAACTTGAGCGTCCCCTTCGAGGCCCGGTACGGGGCGACGAGCCGCTCGAAGTCCGTGTCGCCGTCGGGCACGGGATACAGGCTCACGTGGTGCTTCCACCCCGCGAAGTACACGACGACCCTGCCACGCACCGTGACGGCAGGAATCTGGTAGCTGATCTTCTCGCCGGCGTCGGGCACGACCCGGTGGATCGTCCGGCGCATCTCCTGCAGGACCGCCTGGGTCTCGGGCGGGAACGAGCCGATGTAGTCGTCGACGGTCGCGAACGTCCCGGTCATGCCGGCCTCCCCGTGCTCGGGCCCCGCGGGCTGCGGGAGTCCTTCCCCCTACTGTCTCGCGCGAGCGGGTGAAGGGCCTGCGGAGCGTCACCCTCGGCGGGGCAGGACGTCACCCCCGGCGGGGCAGGGCGTCGCCCTCGGCGCGCCTGGTCGGGCCGACCCGACCATACTGGCGACATGATCTCCTGGGACCTGGCCCTCGCCCTGCGCGAGGCCGGAGTGCGCTGGCACCCCGAGTCCGGCGACCGGTTCCGGCTCCTGGCGACCGGCCCCTCGGGTGACCTCTTCACCGTCAGCGACATGACGATCGAGCCCCACGAGTTCGACACCGGCGTGATCCTCGGCTTCAACGGCACGACGGAGTGGGCGCTCGACTCCGTGGCCCTCGAGGACGCGCTCTGGCACCCGCTCGAACCCCAGCTCCGTGCCCTTCTCGGCGGCACGTTCCGCTGGCTCCAGCGCTTCGTCGAGGACGACGACGCCCCGGCCTACCTCGTCGAGATCGAGCTCGGCGGGCGCACGCTCACCTTCCGCGGCCACGACCCGGCCGACGCCTACGGCGAAGCCCTGCTGCACCTGGTCGCGGCGTCGTCGGGCCCGGTGGACCCGTCGCCCGGCCCCTCCGACACCCACCGCGACCCCGCGGGCGGGCACGGGGTGGTGCCCTGAACGCCGAAGGTCCACCGGCGGACCCGCCGTCCGAGCAGGCAGCACCGCCCGCCCTGCACGACGGCCCGCCACCGGACCCGGAACCCGAGACGTCCCCCACGAGCAGCCCCGGCTCCCCGCCCCGGCCCGACCACCGGTTCCCCCTGCTGTCCGGGCTCCGCCACGCCCCCTCGACCTTCCGCAGGCTCCTTCAGGCGCTCGGCAACGACGCAGCCCCCGACGACGAGCCCGAGGTCCCGGAGATCTCGCCGGACCTCGTCCCGCTGCTCCGCACGCTCGGCCGGGCGATGCTCGACTCGGGGCAGTCCGTCAACGACGCGCAGGACGTGCTCAAGCAGGTCGCCGACCTGCACGGTGCCCGCACCGTGCAGACCCTCGTCCTGCCGACGTGCGTCTTCATCCGGGTCCAGACCGCGTCCGGCGTCGTCACGGACTTCACCGACGCCGCCGGCAGCGGGCTCGACCTGGACCAGATCGGTGCGCTCTACGCGGTGATCCGCAAGCTGCGCAACCAGACGATCACCCTCTCCGACGCACGGGCCGAGCTGCGCGCGATCCGCCACCGCCCGGCCCGCTTCGGTGCCGTGCTGACGATCGTCGGGCACGCGATCCTGACGCTGGGCTTCGGCCTGATCCTCAACCCGACCCTGGACCTGCTGCCCGTCTTCCTGGCCCTGGGACTCGGTGTCGGGGTCCTGCGCTGGCTCGCCGCACGCTGGCCCACGCTCAGCACGGCCCTGCCCGTCGTCGCGTCCTTCCTCGTGACGGTCCTGGCGATCCAGGTGGTGCACCCCTGGCTCGGCGACAGCCCGCTGCAGGTCCTGGTCCCGCCGCTCATCAGCTTCCTGCCCGGGTCGGTCCTGACCGTCGCCGCGATCGAGCTCACGAGCAACCAGATCGTCTCGGGCGCGAGCCGGCTCCTGTACGGGATCGCCCAGCTCCTGCTGCTCGTGTTCGGTGTCGTCGCGGGTGCGGCGGTCGCGGGCGACCTGGTCTCCGGGCAGGTCGGCGAGCGCATGGGCTGGTGGGCGCCGTGGGTCGGGGTGGTGCTCGTGGGCGTCGGGCAGATGTTCTTCGCCTCGACCCCGCGCCGGAGCCTGCCCTGGGTGCTCGTGGTCCTGTTCGCGGCCTATGCCGCCCAGCTCGTGGGGTCCTACGTCGCCCCCGAGATCTCGGGCTTCTTCGGCGCCCTCGTGATCGTGCCGCTCGCGACGCTCGTCGAGCGGACCCGCACCGGTCCCCCGGCGATCATCACGACCCTGCCTGCCTTCTGGCTCCTGGTGCCGGGCGCCCTGAGCTTCCTGGGTCTGTCGGAGCTCGTGGCCGGGGACACGGGCTCGGTGCAGGACATCGCCAACGCCGTCGTCGCCGTCTTCGCGATCGCGTTGGGCATGCTGGTGGGTACGGCGCTGACTCGCGACGCGAGACGCGTCGGTCGTACCTTCTTCACCGAATAGGCCCGGACCCGGCACACCATCACCAGCGGATCCTCGCCGCGCAGGGCCAGAGCGGTCACAAACGTAGTTGAAGATGGAACGAGTCGGCAGGCACCGAGGACCGTC
Source organism: Oerskovia sp. NPDC057915 (assembly GCF_042887685.1). Lineage (NCBI taxonomy): Bacteria > Bacillati > Actinomycetota > Actinomycetes > Micrococcales > Cellulomonadaceae > Oerskovia > Oerskovia sp. NPDC057915. The sequence goes on from NZ_JBHVOS010000005.1 coordinate 13,281, forward strand.
CTCGCATCCCATCTGCCGGCGCACGCGGCTCCCATGTCATCCGGACACGCCGCGACTCAGGCCGCTGAGGCTCCAAGAACGATTCCCGTCACCGCGACGGCACGGTACGGCGTCGAGCTCCCGCTCGACCGCCGCAGTGCGCACGCGGTCCCGGCCTCGGCCCGACGAACGGAACATCGGAACACCGTGACAACTGCACTGCTCAGCTCTGCCGCGCCCGTCGGGCGCCGCCCGTTCCCGGGCACGGACGACCGCACGACCTCCCCCCTCGGCGCTGCCGACCAGCCGGACCCCGGCACGAGAGGGGGTCGCTGATGGGGAAGCACTCCCAGCGTCGCTTCGCAGCGACCCTCCCGGGGCGCTCGCTGCGCCGACGGTCCCCCTTCGCGATCGCGGCAGCCCTTGCCGCGGTCGCCGTGACCACCACGGCCGGCGCCGCCAGCCTGGTCACCGCTCCCCCCACCGCACAGGTCGCCGCGGCGAGCACCGGTACCGCGGCCTCGACGGTCGCCAGCGTCGCCGGGGCGAGCGCGTCGACGCCCGAGGAGCAGGCCGCCCTCGACGCGGCGAGCACCGAGCTCGAGCGGGCCGAGTACCTGGCGGGCGAGGGCGCGTCCTCCCTCCCGGCCGACCAGCTCGCCCAGATCACCTCGACGCGTGACCAGCTTCGGCAGCTCCTCAGCGCCGCGAGCACGGCGGAGAACGCGGACGAGGCAGCCACCGGGGCGGCGACCGTGTCCGCCGACGCGGCGACCGACACGTCGCTCGACGCCGGCGGGCTGACCTCCGGACCGACGCTCGAGGCCCCTGGGGCGGACGCCGCGCTCGACGGCCGCGACACGTTCCGTGCGAGCCGCGCCGGAACCGAGGGGCGCGAGTCCCTCACGGCGGACGCCGGTACGACGACGCCCGAGGCCTCGACCACCGACCCCGCCGCCGCAGCGGCGGATGACGCCGCGCCGGCCGACGAGGCCGCACCGGCCCCCGACCCGGCGACCGTCGAGACGGACCCGTCCGGCCATGCCCAGATCGCCCCGACAATCGACGAGATCGGTGCGGCGACGGACGCCCTGCGCGCGCTCCTCGACTCGACGTCCGTGACGGTCTCGGTCGAGCCGGGACCGCCGACGGCCGAGGAGATCGCCGCCCAGCAGGCCGCCGAGCGCGAGGCCGTGGCTGCTCAGCAGGCTGCTGAGCGTGCGGCGATGGCTTCCCAGCTCGCGACCTGGGCCAGCAGCACCGCCGGGTACTCGAACGGGAACATCCCCACCGACCTCCTGTGCTCGCCGAGCTTCGCGCCCGGGCACTTCGCGCGCTGCGACGGGGTCTACTACCTCGAGCAGCTCAACACGGCCTACCGGGCCGCGTTCGGCACGGACATCTCGGTGACGTCGTCCTACCGGTCGTACGCCTCGCAGGTCTCCGTCAAGGCGTCGAAGGGCAGCCTCGCGGCGCGCCCCGGCACCTCGAACCACGGCATGGGCCAGGCGCTCGACCTGGGCGGTGGCATCAACCAGTTCGGCACCGCCCAGTACAACTGGATGCGGGAGAACGCTCCGGCGTTCGGCTGGGACAACCCGACCTGGGCTCGTCCGGGTGGAGCGAACCCCGAGGCCTGGCACTGGGAGTACGGCACCACGTACTGACCTGCCTGCCAGGACACCCGAGGCACGCAGACGGCCGCCGTCCCGCGAGGGACGGCGGCCGTCGTCGTACCCGGGAGCGCTCAGCCCCAGGTGGCGGCGATGAGCAGCATGGTCACGAGGAACCCGGTCGCGAGGTTGAGCCACAGGAAGCGGCGCCAGCCCGCGTTCGCCCGTTCGCAGTCCTCGTCGCGCACCGACCAGAACGAGGCGACGTTGGCGAGGTACGGGAGCGGGAGCAGGGCGGCGAGCCAGCCCGGCCAGGGGAGCAGGGCGAGCAGCAGCGCGGCGACGAGGTACGCGCAGGCCGCGACGACGACGGTCCGGTGCGCCCCGATCACGGTCGCGACCGAGCCGATCCCCCCCTCCCGGTCGGCCCGCACGTCCTGGACCGCGCCGAACGCGTGCGACGCGGCCCCCCACAGCACGAACGCCACCAGCACGGGCCACACGGTCCGTGCACCGAGGTCGGCCCCGACGAGCACGAGCGCGTAGAGCAGCGGCCCCACGAAGTGCAGCGCGGACGTGAACGAGTCGAGGAAGGGCCGCTCCTTGAAGCGCAGCACGGGCGCCGAGTAGGCCACGACGAGGAAGACCACGACGGCGAGCGTCAGGTTCGCGGCGACGTCGCCCTGGAGCAGGAGCCACGCGAGGAACGGGACGTTCGTCACTGCGCACGCCCACAGGATCCGCCGGTGGGTCCCGCGCGCGGTCGCGGGGTCCGCGAGCGCACCCTCGATCCCGCCCTTGCGGGGGTTGCGCAGGTCGGACGCGTAGTCGAAGACGTCGTTGATCCCGTACATGAGCAGGTTGTACGGGATCAGGAAGTAGAGCGTCCCGACGACGAGCGCGGCGTCGACGCGTCCACCCGTCGCGACGAGGTAGCCGGCCGCGAACGGGTAGGCGGTGTTGATCCAGGAGAAGGGTCGCGAGGACGCGACGATCTCCCGGAGAGCGACGAGCGGTCTGGGCGCGGCCCCCGGCTCGAGCGCGACCCCGGTCACGACTGACCTCCCGCGTGCCGTCGTCGTCGGCCGTCCCCGACCCAGGTCCACACCGCCGGCAGCAGCAGGACCGCGGCCAGCGGGTAGGCGAAGTCCTCGAGCGGCGCCCCGGCGAGGTAGATCCCGAGGATCTTGTCCGGGGCATAGGCGTAGAGCCCGACCGCGATCATGATCGTGTCGAACACGAGCGTCAGGACCACCATGACCGCGGCCGTCCACAGGAGCGGCCCGGCCCGGTGGCGCCGGAGCGTCCACCCGGTGACGGCGGCGACGAGCGCGATCACGACGACGTTCAGGACGATGTTGGTCATGCGCCGGCTCCCGTCGTCGGACCGTCCGAGGCCCTGGCCGGCACGTCCGCGGGGGCGTCGGCCGCCCGCCGCCGCCCCCGCACCCGCAGGTCGAGGAACCGCCAGACGAGGAGCGTGTTGTAGCAGAGCAGCGTGAGGAACACGGCCTCCTCGACGGGCAGCTCGGGGGCGAGCTGGAGCCCGGTCATGTGCGGCGAGTCGCCGCGCGCGAAGATCCCGAGCGCGAGCCCCGCGACGTCCCACGCGAGGAAGAACAGCACACCCACCACGAGCGTGATCGCGGTGCGGGCAGGGTCGGCCCAGAACGCGAGGTGGAACCGGCGGTCGAGCACGGCGAGCCCGCCGAGCGAGACGAGGAGCGCCCCGAGGTACGCGAACCCGATCACGAAGCACCGCCCCGCAGACGCTCGGGGCGACGGCTCGCGGCGAGGAAGCCCTGGCGCAGCGGCGTCGGGAGGGGCCGGGACGACGTCTCGCCGAGGAGCCGCTTGGCGACGAGCTCGGCGCTGATGAGGCACATCGGCAGCCCGACGCCAGGGGCCGTGCCGGCGCCCGCGTAGTAGAGGTTGGCGACCTTGCGCGAGGCCCCCGGGGGGCGGAACATCGCGCTCTGCGCGAGGGTGTGCTCCATCCCCAGGGCCGTGCCTCGCCAGGACGAGAACTCGGTCGCGAAGTGCGCGGGCCCCAGGACCCGCCGCGTCACGACGCGCTCGCGCAGGTCGTCGATCCCGGCCCAGGCGCCGACCTGGTCGAGATAGGCGTCGGCGAGCCGTTCGAGGTCGGCCTGCGACGCGGCGGACCCGCCGAGCGCGGGGTCGGCGGGGAAGGGGACGAGGACGAAGAGGTTCTCGTGGCCGGGCGGGGCAGCGGGGTGGTCGATGGTCGCGTCGTCGGTCGCGGAGGTCCGCGAGACGTAGAGCGAGGCGGGGGTCGGGACCCGCAGCGAGTCCACGGGGCTGTTGGCCGCGTCGCCGAGGACGTCCGCGAAGTTGCCGCGCCAGTCCTCGGTGAAGAACAACGAGTGGTGCGCGAGCTCGGGCAGCTCTCCCCGCACGCCGGCGAGGATCAGCAACGCCGAGATCCCGGGGCCGCGGTCGTCCCACGCGGACGCGGGCAGGTCGGCGTAGGCCGGGGGAAGCAGTGCGGTCTGCGTGTGGTGCAGGTCGGCACCGGACACGACGACGTCCGCGGGCACGACCTCGCCCGTGCTCAGCCGCACGCCGGTCGCGACGCCACGCGTGCGCCGCCGGGACCGGCCGGTCCGCGCGCGGGGCGTGGCTCCGCCGTCGGGCACGGGCGCGGCCGGCGCGACCTCGATCCCGACGACGTCGCTCCCCGTGCGGATCGTCACGCCCTCCGAGCGGGCCAGCTTCTCCATGGCCTGGACGACCGTGTACATGCCGCCGCGCGGGAACCGGACGCCCTCGACGAGGTCCAGGTGGCTCATGAGCGAGTACAGCGCGGGCACCCGGTAGGGCGACGAGCCGAGGAAGACGGCGTGATATCCCAGGACCTGGCGCAGGCGGGGGTCGTCCACCCGACGCTCGACGCGGTCCGCGAGCGAGCGTCCCAGCAGCGCCGCGAGCCGCGGGAGCCGCCGCAGGACCGAGGCGTCGACCGCGCGGTCGGGACGCTCGAACGTCGTGTAGAGGAAGTGGTCCAGGGCGAGACGGTAGGCCTCGCTCGACTCATCGGCGTAGGCGCGCATGCGCTCACCGTCGCCCGGCGAGAGCGCGTCGAAGCGCGCCCAGTTGACCTCCGGGTCTCGCGTGACGTCGAGGACGGTACGTGCCGTCGGGAGGTTCGTGGCGGCGTCGGGCTGCTCGGAGGACCCGGCCCGCTCGAAGAAGACGCGGTACGACGGGTCGAGCGGGACCAGGTCGAGATGGTCCTGGACGCGCTCGCCCAGGAGCGCGAACCAGTGCTCGAAGACCTCGGGCATGAAGTACCAGGAGGGTCCGGTGTCGAAGCGGAACCCGTCGAGGTCGAGCGTCCCCGCGCGCCCTCCGACCTTCTCGTGACGTTCGAGCAGCGTGACCCGCGCACCGCCCCGCGCGAGGAGCGCGGCCGTCGCGAGGCCGCCGACGCCACCGCCCACGACCACGACGTGCGGCATGGGCGGGGTGTCGTTCACAGGGCTCCTCGGGGATCGGCGAACCGGGTGGGTCGCAGCGACGCGGCCGGGACGTCGCGCCGCAGCGACTCGCGTGCCGCGGCACGAGCGGCGACCACGAGCTTGACCGGGTCCGGGACGCGCACGCGCGCCCGGAGCAGCTCGTCGGGGGCCGTCGAGGCGAGCCTGCCGAGCAGGGAGTCGTAGAGCGCGAGCGTCGCGGCGACCGCCATCCGGGCCCTCCGCGGGAGCGACGGAAGGGCGGCACGTGCTGCGTCGAGGTCGCTGCCGATCTCGGCGAGGATCGCGTCGACGTCCTCCTGCGTGAGGTCGGCGGGCGTGATCCCGGGGAAGTAGCTGCGCCCCAGCTCCTCGTGGTCCGTGCGCAGGTCGCGCAGGAAGTTGATCTTCTGGAAGGCTGCACCCAGGCCCTGGGCGCCCCGCAGCACGGCCGCGTCGGCGCGGACGATGGGCTCCCCGGGCCGGCGGTCGGCGTTGAGGAACACCGCGAGGCACATGAGCCCGACGACCTCGGCCGAGCCGTGGACGTACTGCTCGTAGCTGGCCTTGTCGTGCACGTGGACGGTGAGGTCCATGCGCATCGACGCGAAGAACGGGTCGATCTCCGCGTGCCCGATCCCCGTACGCCGGGCCGTGCGCGCGAACGAGTGGACGACGAGGTTGGTCGAGTACCCGCTCGCGAGCGCGCGGGCGGTCTCCTCCTCGAGACCTGTCAGGAGCGCGTCGGCGCCCTCGCCCCGGCGGGTGTCGACGACCTCGTCGGCCACGCGAACGAGGCCGTAGACCGCGTCGATGTCGCGCCGCGCCACGCTCCCCAGGAGCCGGGACCCGAGCCCGAAGGACGTCGAGTACCCGGTCAGGACCGCCCTGCTCGCGCGGGCAGCCGTGCGGTCGTACAGCATCTGCGACACGTGGACCTCCCCTGTCATGGTCTCGGACGCTCGGCCTGCCGGCATCTCAGGCGTTCCGGGCATGGCACACCCCTTCATCCTCAGCGTGCTGAGTAATTTTGCTCAGCATACTGAGGATCTGACGGGATGTCAGCGTCGGACACGCAGGAGGGCCCCTCGCACGCGTGCGAGGGGCCCTCCCGGTACGTCGAGGCTCAGACGTCGATGCGACGAGGCCCCGCCTGCCACGCCTCCCAGGCCGACGAGATGATCTCCTCGAGGCCCTGCGAACCGCTCCACCCGAGCACCTTGTTGATGCGCTCCGGCGAGGCGACGAGCTGCGGCGGGTCGCCCGCACGGCGCGGGAGGATCTCGGCCGTCACGTCGAGGCCCGAGACCTTGCCGATCTCGTCGATGACCTCGCGGACCGAGGAGCCCGTCCCCGTCCCGACGTTGAAGACGTCGTACGCGCGCTCGTCCTCGTCGAGGTAGTCCAGGGCCGCGAGGTGCGCCTCGGCCAGGTCCAGGACGTGGATGTAGTCGCGGATGCAGGTGCCGTCGGGCGTCGGGTAGTCGTCGCCGAAGATCTTGGGCTGCTCGCCACGCTCGAGGCGGTCCAGGACCATCGGGACGAGGTTGAGGATCGCCGGGTCGCCCAGGTCGGACCAGCCGGCACCCGCGACGTTGAAGTAGCGCAGCGCCACGAACCGCAGGCCCCACGAGCGGCCGGCCGCCCGCCCCAGCCACTCACCGATGAGCTTGGTCTCGCCGTAGGGGTTGATCGGCTCGGCGTGCAGCTTCTCCTCGACCAGGGAGACCGACGGCATCCCGTACGTCGCCGCCGACGACGAGAAGACCAGCCGGTCGACACCCGCCGCCTCCATCGCGGTCACGAGGTTCGTGAAGCCACCGACGTTCTGCTGGTAGTACCAGGCCGGCTTCTCGACCGACTCGCCGACCTGCTTGCGGGCCGCGAAGTGCACGACAGCGGTGACCTCGTGCTCCGTGAGCGTCCGGGTCAGCACCTCGACCGCCTCGGCGCTCGACACGTCGAGGCGCACGAGCGGCGCTCCCCCGATCCGCCCCTCCTGGCCGGTGCTGAGGTCGTCGACGACGACGACCTTCTCGCCCCTGCCCTGCAGGAGACGCACGACGTGCGCCCCGATGTACCCCGCTCCACCCGTCACCAGAATCGTCATGGGACGAGCGTAGTTCGGCACGCGGGCACCCCTCGTCGCCGCACACTCTCGCGAGACGGTCGGCGATCAGTGATGGACCGACTCCTCGGTCTCCTGCATCGACGGCGGCTCGATCTGGAACGTGCAGTGGTCGACGTCGAAGTGCCCGCCCAGGCACTCCTTGAGCCGCTGCAGCACCTCGGTCCCCCCGCCGCGCTCGAGGATCTCGTCCTCGACCACGACGTGTGCCGACATGACCGGCACGCCCGAGGTGATGGTCCAGGCGTGCAGGTCGTGCACGCCCACCACGCCGGGGGTGCCCTCCATGTGCGTGCGGACCTTCTCGAGGTCCACGCCCGCGGGCGTCGACTCGAGCAGCACGGCGGCGACCTCCCGCAGGAGCATGAAGGCGCGCGGCAGGATCATGAGCCCGATCGCCACCGACGCGAGACCGTCGGCGCCGGGGAACCCGACCGCGACGAAGAAGCCCGCGACGATGACCGCGACCGACCCGAGCAGGTCGCCCAGCACCTCGAGATAGGCGCCCCGGACGTTGAGGCTCTCGGCCTGCCCGGCGGACAGCAGGCGCAGCCCGACCGCGTTCGCGACGAGCCCGACGACCGCCACCCCGATCATCAGCCCGGCCTGGATCTCCGGGTCCGGCGAGCGGAACCGCGAGACGCCCTCGACGATCGCCAGCACGGCGACCGTGCCGAGGATCAGCGCGTTCGTCAGGGCCGCGAGGATCTCGGCGCGCTGCCAGCCGAACGTCCGGGCGGGGGAGGCCGGGCGCGTCGCGAGCCAGCTCGCGAAGAGGGCGATCCCGATCCCGGTCGCGTCGGTGAGCATGTGCCCGGCGTCCGCGAGGAGGGCGAGCGACCCGGAGACCAGCGCGCCCACGACCTCGAGCGCCATGACGCTCAGCGTGATGCACAGGACGATCACGAGCCGACGGCGGTGCGCGCCCGTCGCGGTCGACGCGCCGTGCGAGTGGGAGTGGGAGTGGCCGCTCATCGTGCACCCCTCGTGGCGTCGACGATGCGCTCTGCGTCGGCCAGGATGTGCGCGACCTCCGGACGCACGAGGCGGTACCAGGAAGAGCGCCCTTCACGGCGTGTCTCGACCAGGCCCGCCTCACGAAGCGTCGCCAGGTGGGCCGACACCGTGGACTGGGCGAGCCCCAGCTCACGGGTCAGGTCGACCACGCGGTGCTCGGCAGCCGCGAGGAGGTGCACCACCGAGAGCCGGTGCGGCTCGGCGAGGGCGTGCAGGAGACGCGCCACCGCGGTGTGGTCGTGCCCGACGACGGGCGGCGTGCACGGTTGCTGCGGGTGCTCGGCCGCCACCTGCTCGGTGAGGGCGTCGGTCACGGGCCGGCGCGCTCGCAGGTGGGTACGAGCACTCGTCTCCCTTTTCATCGTCATGTGACGATGTTATCGCCAACTAGCGATGACTGCTAGGCCCAGCCGAGCTCGTGCAGCCGGTCGTCGTCGATCCCGAAGTGGTGCGCGATCTCGTGCACCACCGTGACGACGACCTCCTCGACCACCTCCTCGCGCGTCTCGCAGATCGCGAGCGTGGGGTTGCGGAAGATCGTGATCCGGTCAGGGAGCGCGCCCGCCGCCCACATGAGGTCACGCTCGGTCAGCGGGACGCCCTCGTACAGACCCAGCAGCTCGGGGTCGTCGACGGGCGCGTCGTCCTCGACCAGGACGACCACGTTGTCCATCTGCTCCGCCAGCTCCTCCGGGATCTCGTCCAGCGCATCGCGCACCGCGTCCTCGAAGTCCTCGCGCGTCATCTCCACCACGGGACCATCCTCCCCCGCCACGACGGGGCGAGGCCCCGCACCGCCCGCCCCTCGGCCCCCGCGCACCCCGCCGAGCACCGTTTTGCACGGCGGCCCCGCTTCCCCGTATGCTGACGGAGGTCTCTCGGCGACTCGTGCCCCGCAGGCGGTGCGGGTTGTCCAGGAAACTAGGCCCCCATCGTTTAGCGGCCTAGGACGCCGCCCTTTCACGGCGGTAGCACGGGTTCGAATCCCGTTGGGGGTACTCGGAAGGATCCGATTAACGGATTCGCCCGGCAGTGAGATACGATTCTCGAGGTTCGAACGGCCCCGGCCGGGAGAAACTCACGCAAGGCCCTGTAGCGCAGTTGGTTAGCGCGCCGCCCTGTCACGGCGGAGGTCGCGGGTTCAAGTCCCGTCAGGGTCGCTCGACAGCGACTGCCCGGTCATCATGACCGGGCTTTCGTGTCAAGGCTCTGTAGCTCAGTTGGTAGAGCGTTCGACTGAAAATCGAAAGGTCACCGGATCGACGCCGGTCGGAGCCACTTCCACGAAGCCCCACCTCGTTCCCACGAGGTGGGGCTTCGTCGTTCCCGCCGGCCCCGGCCTGCACGCCACCCCGACCGCCCACGCTGGCCGGCGCCGTCGGGCCGGTCCGATACCGGCGTCCCCGCGATGCGCCGCCCGTCCGACGAGACGGGCCCCTGCGCCCCAGACGGGTGGCGCGGATCGTGACGGGGGCACCCGTCTCCGGCACGGACACCCCTCTCACCCGTCACCTGCCCCAGCACACCGGAACACCACTCGCACGCCCGGCGCGCGGAATTGCCCTCGGGGCGGTTGACCGGTTGAGTGGGACATGAAGAAACGACTCTTCAGGGCGCGGGTCCCCCTCGCGCGCACGGGCGCCCCGACCGGAGCGCCAGGAAGGTGACCACCATGAGCGACTGGGACGACGGGCAGCCCCCTCCCCCGAGCCCGAAGCCCTCGATCGGCAAGCTCGTCGAGCAGATGTCCGAGCAGGCCACGCGCCTCGTCCGGACCGAGATCGCGCTCGCCAAGAAGGAGCTGACGACGAAGGCCGCCCGGTCGGGCATCGGGATCGGCATGTTCGTCGTGGCCGGCGTGCTCGCGCTCTACGGCCTGGGCTTCCTCCTGCACTCGGCGATGGTCGGGCTCGCGCACGCCGTGCCGCTGTGGCTCGCGGCCCTCATCGTCGGCGTCGTGCTGTTCCTCCTCGCGGGCACCCTGGCGTTCGTCGGCAGCAAGCAGCTCAAGAAGGGGATGCCCCCGACACCGGACGTGGCCATCGCCGGCATCAAGGAAGACGTCGCCACCGTGAAGGAAGGACTGCGCCCGTGAGCACCGAACCGACCCAGGCCGAGCTGGAAGCCGAGATCGCCCGGACCCGGTCCGAGCTCGCGAGCACGATCGACGAGCTCACCACACGCCTCGACCCTCGGACCCAGGCGGCGAACGTCGCGCACCAGACGAAGCAGGCCGCCGCCGACACGGGGAGCTTCTTCACGGGCCGCGGCCTGCCCGAGCACGACCCGGCGCGCGCCCGCAACGTCAAGATCCTCGTCGGTGGAGCGGTCGCGACGGTCGCGCTCGTCGCCGCCGCGATCCTCCGCCGCCGCTCCTGACGCATCGGGACGACGATTCGGCCGCCCCCGCCCGAGCCACCCGGGCCGGCCGAACGGCAGAGCTGACGGGCCCCAGGAACGACCGAGCCCGGCGCCACAGGCGCCGGGCTTTCGGCTGGTCGTGAGGAAGATCCAGGTCGGGACGCGACGGGAGCTCCGGGAAACAGGTCCCGGGGCTCCGCAACGGCCCGACGGCGAAGGCTGGGCGCGGGCAGGTCCACCGCGCCGTCGGTCAGCCCTTGTCGACGCCCTCGGCGTTCTCGCTCGCGGCACCGAGAAGTGCACGAACCTCGGACTCGCGATAGCGCCGATGCCCCCCGAGGGTCCGGATCGACGACAGCTTGCCGGCCTTGGCCCAGCGAGTGACGGTCTTGGGATCGACGCGGAACAGGCTCGCGACCTCGGCCGGTGTGAGCAGAACTTCGGACTCTCCATGGACGGACATCACTGCACCTCCTCCTAGCGACTGGCTGGTCCGACGGTGACGTCGGAACGCGACGACAGCTCTGCGCTAGCCCTTCCATTGTCGCAGCATGAGGATTTTGGGCGACTTGGCGGACAGGGTGAATTAGACGGGGTATGGGTGGTACAGGTGTTTCGGACCGAGATCCGGGCGTGTCGCGCCTCGACCTGGACCCTCGTCCGGCTGCCCCCGCGACGCCTCGTCGGCTGCCCGTCGAGGCGTCGTTGTGTGGAGACAGTGTGACAAGCCACCCGATCGGGGGACCCGAGTGGCTGGAATGCATCCGGAGCATGTACCGTTGGACTCTGAACAGACGAAACACACTCCCGGGGCCGCACGTCTGAGTACGTTGCCGCCCCGCTTCTACGTTGAGGGGGTCGGAGCCATGGGCCGCGGCCGTCAGAAGGCTAAGCAGACCAAGGTCGCTCGTGCGCTGAAGTACTACAGCCCCGAGACGAACTACCAAGCTCTCGAACAAGAGCTCACCGGTCATAGCCACACGGATCTCGCGACAGATCCTCGCTACGGAGCGAGGTCTTCCGAGGACAACAACGGAGACTACGACCAGCCGTTCACCGGCTGGTCCGACGACCGCTGACGCGTCTCACCCTCTTCCTGCGACCTTCGGGCCCCAGGCGGTCCGTGAGTCGACAGATCGCGAGTTCGTCCATCGGTGACCGACCCGCGAGTCTGATCCTCGTACGACGAAGGCGCGCCCCGCACCTCAGGTCTCGGCCTGAGACGCAGGGCGCGCCTTCGTCGTACCGTCAGTTGCGGTAGTCACCCGTCAGGCGCACGGCGCCCGCGTGCACGCCCTTGGTGCCCACCACCAGGTCCTCGCCGCCCGCCGACGCGGCCACGGCCTCGTCCAGCACGCCGACCGTACCCAGGACCCAGGCGGTCAGGCCCAGCTCCGCGCACCGCGCGAGAGCGGCGTCGGCGCCGTCCTCGCCCACGATCGCGACCATGCCCACACCGAGGTTGAGCGTGTTCTCCAGGTCGCGGCGAGGGACGTTCCCCAGGTCACGGACCACCGTGAAGACCGGCGGGACGTCCCACGACCCGCGGTCGATCGTGCCGACCAGCCCGGCCGGCAGGACGCGGGCCAGGTTCGCCGCGAGCCCACCACCCGTGACGTGCGTGAACGCGTGGACCTGCGCGGCGTCGTCGTGCGCCAGGGCGAGGCAGTCGCTCGCGTAGACGCGCGTGGGCTCGAGCAGCTCCTCGCCGAGCGTACGGCCGAACTCCTCGACCTCGCGGTCCAGCTCCCAGCCGGCGTGCTTCACGACCGCACGCACCAGCGAGTAGCCGTTCGAGTGCAGGCCCGACGACCCCAGCGCGATGAGGACGTCGCCCTCGCGCACACGCTCGGGCCCCAGCAGTCGGTCGGCCTCGACCACGCCCGTCGCGGCACCTGCGACGTCGTACTCGTCCTCGCCCAGGAGGCCCGGGTGCTCCGCCGTCTCGCCGCCGACGAGAGCCGTGCCGGCGACCTCGCACGCGGCCGCGATCCCACGGACGATCCCCGCGATGCGCTCGGGCACGACCTTGCCGCACGCGATGTAGTCCGTCATGAAGAGCGGCTTGGCCCCCACCACGACGATGTCGTCGACGACCATGCCCACCAGGTCGAACCCGATCGTGTCGTGGACGTCCATGGCCTGTGCGATCGCGACCTTGGTCCCCACGCCGTCGGTCGACGTGGCCAGCAGAGGCTTGGTGTAGGTCGCGACCTCGCTGAAGTCGTAGAGCCCGGCGAACCCGCCCACACCCCCGAGGACCTGCGGACCGTGCGTGCGGCGCACGGCGTCCTTCATCAGCTCGACGGCCTTGTCGCCCGCCTCGGTGTCGACACCGGCTGCGGCGTACGTGAGACCTTCAGACACGAATGAACTCCTGGTGGTTGCGGCGCGCCCCGGTGGGGCGGTGCGTCGTACGGGGTCAGGGGTGGTCGAGGGCGGTCCCGCCGCCGACTCCCACGGAGAGGCTGCGCAGCCCGTCCTCCGGGGCACCCAGCGGCAGCTCCGCCTGCTCGAGCAGGTGCTTGCCGAGCTGGTCGTCCGGGGGCAGCTCGATAGGGTACTTCCCGGTGAAGCAGGCCGTGCACAGCTGGGAGGCCGACTGCTCGGTCGCCGCGATCATCCCCTCCTCGGAGATGTACCCGAGCGTGTCGGCACCGAGCGAGGCGCCCACCTCCTCGGGCGACAGGCCGTTGGCGATGAGCTCGGCGCGCGACGCGAAGTCGATGCCGTAGAAGCACGGCCACTTGACCGGCGGCGAGCTGATGCGGACGTGGACCTCGGCGGCCCCGGCCTCGCGCAGCATGCGGATCAGGGCACGCTGGGTGTTGCCGCGCACGATCGAGTCGTCGACGACGACCAGGCGCTTGCCCCGGATGACGTCGCGCAGCGGGTTGAGCTTGAGCCGGATGCCGAGCTGGCGCAGCGTGTCCGACGGCTGGATGAAGGTGCGTCCGACGTACGCGTTCTTGGTCAGGCCCTGGCCGAACGGGATGCCCGACTCCTGGGCGTACCCGACGGCCGCAGGCGTGCCCGACTCGGGGACCGGGATCACGAGGTCCGCGTCGATGCCGTGCTCGCGGGCGAGCTGACGGCCCATCTCGACGCGCGCGGCATGCACCGAACGACCGTTGATCGAGGTGTCCGGACGTGCCAGGTACACGTACTCGAAGACGCAGCCCGCGCGTTCCACCGGAGCGAAGCGCTGCGAGCGCAGGCCGTCACCGTCGATCGCGATGAGCTCGCCCGGCTCGACCTCGCGCACGAACGAGGCGCCCACGATGTCGAGGGCCGGCGTCTCGCTCGCGACGACCCAGCCCCGCTCCAGGCGCCCCAGCACGAGCGGGCGCACACCCTGCGGGTCGCGCGCGGCGTAGAGCGTCTTCTCGTCCATGAAGACGAGGCTGAAGGCGCCTCGGAGCCTCGGGAGGACCTCCATCGCGGTGGCCTCGAGCGAGTGGTCGTCGTCCCCCGCGAAGAGCGCGGTGATGAGTGCCGTGTCGGTCGTGTTGCCGCGGGCCAGCTCGCCCCGACGCTGCGCGCCGTAGCGCTCCGCGACGAGGTTCACGAGCTCGGCCGAGTTGGTCAGGTTGCCGTTGTGCCCCAGCGCGACCGTCCCGGAGGACGTCGCGCCCAGCGTCGGCTGGGCGTTCTCCCAGGTCACGCCACCGGTGGTCGAGTACCGGCAGTGCCCGACGGCGATGTGCCCCGTCAGCGCGTTGAGGGCCGTCTCGTCGAAGACCTGGGAGACGAGTCCCATGTCCTTGTAGACGAGGATCTGCTCACCATTGCTGGTCGCGATCCCGGCCGACTCCTGACCGCGGTGCTGCAACGAGTACAGACCGAAGTAGGCAAGCTTGGCGACCTCTTCGCCGGGCGCCCAGACACCGAAGACGCCACAAGCGTCCTGGGGGCCTTTCTCGCCGGGCATGAGGTCGTGGTTGAGAAGTCCATCTCCGCGGGGGGCCACGGCTCCAGTGTCCCACACGGTCGCAGGCTGCTCGAAGTCCCGACCAGGGGATGGACCACGCGACCCGACGAGGGCACGTCCCTGTACGTGCCCGCCCGGTGGTCGCTAGCCTCGCGCAGTGACCGACTCCTCCCCCGCGTCCCCTGGCCGCACGATCGCCGTGGCGGGGCGCCGTGTCCCGTCGAGCTCGCTCCGGCTCGTCGAGCCCGCCCCGAGCGTCCCTCAGATCCTCGCGGACGGTCTGCTGACGATCTCGCGGACCGTGCTGACCTCGGCCGGTCTCGGGTTCCTGGTCCTCCTCGGTGCCTGGCTCACGCTCGAGGAGGGCTTCCCGGACGTCTGGCACGACCAGCACCTCGACCCGGTCAGCCGTGCCGTGATCGTGCACGCGAGCACGGTCCTCGCGGCCGGCGGCGTCCTGTACGCCCTGTCGAGCGCCGCGTCGCGCACGCTCCTCGGACGCCGGCTCGACGCACTCGCGGGGACCTCGCCCGAGCAGGTGCCGGTGCGCACCGTGCGCGCCCGGGCGCTCGGCGACGACGTCACCCCCACGGCGCCGCTCGTCGGACTGTGCGTCGCCCTCCTGGTGGTCGTCGGTGTCGCCGTCCTGGTGGTGGCCCCCGTCATGATCTTCGCGAGCGACATGGTGGCGACCGGGCTCACAGTCCTCGCCGGCGCAGCCGTCGTCGCGGTGCTCGTCGGGTTCACGCTCTCGACCCTGAGAGGACGCGGCCGACGGGCATGGGCACTCCTGACCGACCGTCCACGGCAGGCCTGGGACGAGCAGGTCGTCCGCGCCGCCGTGCGCACCGAGGAACGCCTGCGCCCGTCCGCAGAGCGCACGGTCGAGCTCGGCCGGCGGCACCGTCTGACGGCCAGGGCCCAGAAGCCGCTGTCCGTCGTCGGAGGGATCCTGCTCGGCGCAGGGCCCGTCGTCGGATTCGTCGCCGTCTTCCTGCGCAAGCCGGGACGGAACGCGGACACCCTGCACTACGACGAGACGGGCGAGACCGCGATCGACGTGATCATCACGTCAGGAGCGGTGCTCGCGCTGGCCGGTGCGGCGGTGCTCCTGCTCGCCCTCGCGGCGACCACCGTGGTCCGGGCCGACGAGCGCCTTGCGCTGCGCCGGTACGCCCGGGCGGGCGACGCGGGCACCTGGCGGCCCGACGACGCGACCCTGCGACGCGTCCTCGACGGCCCACCGCTTCTCTGGGCAGGAGGCGTCCTGCTCCTCGGGCTCGCGACCGTCGTCGCCCCAGCGGTCCTGGCGCTTCTCCAGGTCACGGGCGACCCGGAGCACCCCCTCACCACCTACCGCAGCACGATCGAGGCCACGGGCTGGGCGTCGCTCGCCCTCGCGCTCCTCGGGGCCACCGCACTGACCGTCGGCATGCCGGCCGGGGTCCGGTTCCGCCAACGGCTCCGCGCGACGTGGCACCCGGGCGACACCGCACCGGTGACCGCGGGCTCCTGACGAGCCGCGGTGCTGGCGAGGAGGCCGTCAGCGGCGCAGGCTGCGCTTGTCCGCCCAGATCGCCAGGGCACCCGCGACGAGCGTCGTGAGCGTCGTCGTCCCGAGCACGACGACCGTGAGGTAGACACCCGGCTTGAGCACGCCCAGGGACTCCGGGGAGCCGAGCCACGTGATCCCGAGGCACAGCCCCAGGACGACCCCGACCAGTGCCCCCGTCGTGAAGAACGCCTTGTACCGGGGCGCGCGACGGATCGTCGCCGGGTCGACGACCGACTCGATCTCGACCTCGTCGCCACGGATGCCGCCGTCGTTCGTGTCACCGGCCGATGTGGTGTCCGCGGCAGCAGGCGTCAGGGCTGCCGGAGCGGCCGGTGCGGTGGCCGGTCCGGTCTCCGGGGAAGCGGCGGGAGCGAGGCTGTCGGGGGTCTCGTTCACGTCGGGGGTGGGGGTGCTGGGGCTCACGCGCCGACAGTACCCCGTCCGGCTGAGAATCCCCTGGGCCGCACCCGTGCGCGAAAGGTACGAGACGCCGTCGGGCCCGCTCCCCCCCAGCAGGGAAGCGGGCCCGACAGGTCTTCGGGTGCTCAGGCGATCAGTGCGTCAGCCGCACGTCACCGCCGGGTAGGCCAGGTCGTAGGTTTCGTAGAACCCCTGACCGTCCTGCCACTTGTACGCCGCGACGCGCACCGTGCCGGCCGGCACGGACGTGGCGCGGGTGTTGAACGTCTGCGCCGCGATCTTGCCCGGCGCCAGCTTGGTGAACTTCTTCTCGCCGTACGCCGTCGTGAAGCGCACGTCGATCGGGAGCGTCTCACCGTTCACGCCCTTGACCGCCAGGTGCACGCGGCCCCCGACGCACTGAGCCTTGGCGCTCAGGTCGTCCATGACGACGTCGGGCAGGTCCGCACCCTCGACCGTGAGCGCCAGGCGCGTGACCGTGCCGCTCGGGGCGGCCACGACGTACACGCCGTACTCGCCCCCCGCAGTCTCCGCCGGGACCGGCACCTCGAGGCTCGCAGCCCCGTTCGTGACCGTGCCCGTGGCGACGGGCGTGCCCGGGTTCGCCACGTCGAACGCCGTGCCCGCAGGCACGAGGTACGCCGAGACACCCGTGTTGGCCGGGCTGCCGAGCGACGTGAGGTTGAGGCGCTTCACGTCGGCGGTGACGGACCCACCCGCGGTGACCGTCCCCAGCCCGTCCGCGACGACGCCACGGCGGGCGAAGTCGGGGTCGAGGTTCGGGTGGGTCTGCAGGTAGGAGATCCACGCGTCCCGGTCGATCAGACCCGAGTCGCGCGCGTCCGTGCCCTGCGAGAAGACCCGGAAGTTGTCACCACCCGTCGCGAGGAACGAGAACGTCGCGACCCGGTACGTCCTGGCCGGGTCGAGCGGCTCACCGTTGACAAGGACCGACGTGATGTTGTCACCGGGGGTGGCGTTCACGTCCGCGGTCCTGGCGGTGTAGCTGACGTTGTCCGACAGGCCCAGGGCCAGGTACGGACGCGACGGGCGCGTGCCGTCCGGGTTGGTCTGCCACTGCTGCTCGAGCATCGTCTCGACCTGCGCGCCCGTGAGGGACACGGTCCACAGGTTGTTGACGAACGGCAGGACCGCGTTGGCCTCGGCGTACGTGATGACGCCGTCCGCACCGACGTAGAGCTCGTTGCGGAGACCGCCCGGGTTGACGACACCGAAGTCGGCACCGCCGCGGGCCGGGTCGGCCAGCGTGTCGCGCAGCGAGGTCGCGACGAGGTTCCCGAGCGTCGACTCCGACGCACGGTCGTCACGACCCGTGGAGGGCAGCGGGCCCGAGCCCGTGTACTTGCCGTTGACGTACGAGCCACCCAGGTAGGCGGTCGTGATGTCCGCCGTGACCGAGCCGACCGGCTGGGCGCCGATGACCTCGGCCTGCGCGAGCGCCGCGTCCACGATCGTCTTGACCTCGGCCACGCGCGGGTACGCCGCGACGAGCTCCGGAGCCGGCGTCGTGGTGCGCTTGACGTTCTCGACCGAGTAGTCGGTGACCAGGTCGGTCGCGGTGTCGAACGTCAGGCTCACGTGCCCGATGTTCTCGCCGTAGCTGCCGGTCTGCAGGACCGGACGGGTCCGGTCGGTGCCGGGGATCGGCGCCTCCCACGCGTACTGCTTGTGCGTGTGGCCCGTGAAGATCGCCGAGACACGGGCGTCCGTGTCGTTGACGATCTGCTCGAACGCACCCTGGTGGGCGAGCTCCTGCTCGAGGGTCGAACCGTCAGGCGTGCCCGCGCTCGCACCCTCGTGGTAGAGCGCGACCAGCAGGTCGGCCTCACCGTTCGCCGCGTCGCCGTCGCGCAGCTGCGCGGCGACACGGTTCACGGCCTCGACGGGGTCGCCGAAGTCGAGGCCCGCCACGCCGGACGGCGTCACGAGCGTCGGGGTCTCCTCCGTCACGGCACCGATCACGCCGACCTTGACGCCGTCGACGTCGATCACCGCGTACTCCGGCAGGGCCGGGTTCGTGGTGCCCTTGGTGTAGACGTTGGCGCCCAGGTAGGCGAAGTCGGCCTGGTCGGTCACCCGACCGGTCAGGTCCGCGAAGCCCTTGTCGAACTCGTGGTTGCCCACCGCGGAGGCGGACAGGTCCAGGGCGTTGAGCACGTCGAGCGTGGGCTTGTCGTCCTGGAGCGCCGACGCGAAGAGCGACGCGCCGATGTTGTCACCGACCGAGAGGAACGCCGTGCCCGCCGGGTTGGTCGCACGCAGCTGCTCGACGGTCCCGGCGAACGCGACCGTGTTCGCGTCGATACGACCGTGGAAGTCGTTGATCGCGAGCAGGTCGAGCTCCTTGACCCCGCCCGGCTCCTCGCCGCCCAGCTCGAGGCCGACGACGATCGGGTCGTGGTCGGACGAGCGGAACGCCGTGGTGTCGTACAGGTTCGAGACGTTGTAGTTGAAGCGGCTGTACTCGTTCGCGATGGGCTCGACCGAGTTGATGTTCCAGATGTCGACGTCCGTCACGGCAGCGGCCGCTCCGGGCGAGGCGAGCACGTGGTCGAGCGAGCCGACGAGCCCGTCGAACAGGTACGTCTCCTTGCCCGTGGTCGGGCCGAGGTCGACGTAGCCCGCGTCGGTGAGGACCTTGATCGGGTCCTCCTTGGCGTAGGAGTTGAAGTCGCCCGCGAGCAGCACCTTGTCGGTGCCCGCGGCCGTCGACACCTGGTCGGCGAAGGTGGCGAGCGCCGTGGCCTGCTTGACGCGCGACGCGTTCGACGCGCCCTGCCCGTCGCCCTGGTCGGCGTCCGCCCCCGAGCCGGAGCCCTTGGACTTGAAGTGGTTCGCGACGACGACGAAGTCCGTCGAGGCCTCTCCCCCGGCGACCCGGAAGGTCTGGGCGAGCGGCTCGCGCGCGTTGTCGAAGGCGGCGACGTCGTGGATGACCGAGGCCCCCACGGTCTCGACGGCCGCCGGGCGGTAGATGAACGCCGTCCGGATGACGTCCTCCGAGGCAGGAAGCGCCGCCGGGGAGGGCACGAACGCCCAGGTCCCCGCGCCGGCCGCGGCGTTGAGCCGGTCCGTGAGGGTGGACAGCGCCGCGTCCCGGTTCTTGCCGAACACCTTCGAGTTCTCGATCTCCTGGATCGCGACGACGTCCGCGTCGAGCGAGTTGAGCGCCGCGACGATCTTCGTCTCCTGGCGCTGCAGGTTCGCCGCGTTCGCCGCACCGCGGGCATCGCAGCCCGTGCGGACCGTGATCGGGTTGCCCTCGCGGTCGGTGAAGAACTGGCACCCGCTGACCTGGTCGCCCGTCGTCGTGAAGTAGTTCAGGACGTTGAACGCCGCCACGGTCACGTCGCCGCCCACTGCCTCCGGGGCGTCCGTGCGCGTGTTCGCGAACGTCGCAGGCTGGACCGCTGCCGCGTTGGCCGGGGTCAGCTCGGTGACGGGCTGGAAGTTCCAGCCGTCGAACCGGTAGTCGAGGATCACCGGCGACGTGAAGGTCGCGAGCGCGCCGACACGCACCGGCGCACCGCCCGTCAGGTACGGCAGCGGCTTGGCCTTGTTCGCCGCGTTGTTGAAGTTCGTCGTCGCGCCGTCGTCGAGGTTGACGCGGCGGGCGTTCGCGTCGGCGACCGCGGCTGCGGCCTCCGCGCTGCCCGGACGGCCGACCGACGTGGGCTGCCGCAGCGGCTCCGTGCCGCTCGCCAGGACGACCGAACCGTAGTAGTTCGTGTCGTAGTTGTCGGCGACGACGTAGTCGCCGGCCGGCTGGACGAGCATGCCCTCGAGCTTCTCGCGGTCCGCCGCGGTCGCGGGGTACGCGACGTTCGCGGGCTTGACGACCTCGGCCGGGTCCGTCAGGACCTTCCAGCCCGACGCCGCCGGCGTGACCTGCGTCAGCCCGAAGTACTCCGAGACGACGCCCGTGACCTCGACGTGCTGGCCGACCTGCAGCGCCGTCGCCGCAGCCTTCGAGTACACGAACAGGCCGTCCGACGCGGTGTGCGTCGCGAGGTCCAGGTCACCGCCCGAACCGGCCGTCTGGATGTAGAGACCGTCGAAGCCGCCCGAGGGGTAGGTCGCGGTCACGACGCCGCGCGTCGTGACGGTCTGGCCCACGAGGGGGCTCGCGTCGCCCGTGCCCTGGATCTCGGCGATGGTCCTGGCCGTGCCGGGCTCGGGGTCCGGGCCGGGGCCCGAGCCGCCACCGCTGTTCTGCGGCGTCACGGTGGTGCTGACCGCGAAGTCCACGGAGTTGTTGTCCGTGTCCGCGCCGGCCGCACGGTTGAGCGAGCCGGGCACGTTGTTGGCCGTTCCCGCGGGAGCCGCCGCGGTCTCGAACGTGTTGGACGTGCCGTAGCCGAGCAGGTCCACGACCTGCGGGTTGGCGACGACCGAGCCGGGCGTGATCGTGATCGCCGAGGCGGACCTGACCAGGGCGAGCGTCCCGTTCTGCCCCTGCGGCGCGATGGTCCCCGTCGCGTCGGGCGTCGGGAGAGCAGCGCCGTTGGCGCCGTTCGACGCCCCCTGCACGAGGTAGTAGCCGCCTGCCTTGATCTTCCCCGTGAGCGGGACGACCCCGTTCGAGGCGCCCGTGCCCGTCGCGGACCGGTACTGGACCGACCAGCCCGTGAGGTCGATGTCCGCGGCCGTGGGGTTGTAGAGCTCGACGAACTTGTTGAGGTAGGGCGCGTTGGCGCTCCCGCCGTTGAGGTACGCCTCGTTGATGACGACGGACGAGCCGTCGACCGCAGCAGAAGCCGACCCCGCGGCTACCGTGCTGAGCGCCGCCGTGGCGACGAGCGACGCCGACAGGGTGGCCGCGACCACACCTCTCCTGCGTCGGGACTGATGGTGACTACCGATCACGCTGACTCCTTCGTGTCGTGGCCGGGTTCCCGGCGCGCCCGCCTCGGCGCGGGTGGCGCGGGTGCAGGCTCTGGAATCCAACAGCAGGCTGATGAACACGTGGTGTCCGGCCGGTCTCCACCGGTCGAACGACCACGATCCCCTGACGAACGGCACCCTGCGGCCGGGGTGCGCGACGTCGTCGTGCGCGGTCCGGTCGACGGGCACCGTCGCCCGTTCGACACGCACGCTATCTCACCCAGCGGACACTGCGCACCGGAACGGTCCTCACGCCGACGGTGACGGGCCAGCACGCCGACGGTGACGGCCCGGCACGCCGAGGGTGACGGGCCGGAGCGCCGACGGTGACGGCCCGGCACGCCGACAGTGACGGGCCGGAGCGCCGACGGTGACCTATCGGTCGCGGCGTCGCGCGGCCTGCAACGGGAGCAGCGACGAGATGTCGGAGCGCTCGCCCGAGGCGCTGATCCGCCCGTCCGCCACGGCCTCCGCCCAGTCGACCGCACCGGTGACCAGGCCGAGCCACGTCTCGGGGTCGGTCTCGACGACGTTGGGCGGGGTGCCACGGGTGTGCCGCGGGCCTTCGACCGCCTGGACCGCGCCGTAAGGGGGCACCCTGACCTCGACGGCGTGGCCGGGCGCGACCTCCGCCAGCTCCTCGAGCGTGAAGCGGACGGCGGTCGTGACCTCGGGACGTCCGGCGGCACCGTCCTGCCAGGAGGCGAGAGCGGAGCGGCCGACGGCGGGGTCGGTGCGGCGACGGGGAGGCATGGGTCCATCCTCCCGTGCTCGTCGCTGAGTGCGTGATTCGGCCCGTCAGGCGAGCTCGAAGTCGACCCGGCGGCGCTCGATCGACGCCTCGCGCAGCCGGACCCGGACAGGGTCGCCCAGCGGCAGGTCGACGCCCTCGACGCTCGCGCGGACCGCGGGATCGACGATCACGACCTGGCCGCGGACCAGGTCCTGCCCGTCCGGCGTCGGCGCGTCGGCAGTCGCCTCGCCCGTCTTCCTGGCCGCCCGACGGCGTCGCTCCTCGTCGTTCTCGACATCGACGACCACGGCGTCGAACACGTCACCGACCCGGCCCGTGAGCAGCGCCGCCTCGACGATGTCGACGCTCGCCCGCTCGTACGAACCAGCACGCTGACCGGTCCGCGCCATGGTGCGCGGCAGCCCCGGCAGGGCGTCGCGGACCCAGAGCGGCACGTCCTCGCCGGCGCACAGCGCGAGGCAGATCTCGGTCCCGTAGCGGTCGACCAGGCGGCGCAGCGGTGCGGTCACGTGCGCGTACTCAGCGGCGATCGCGGCGTGCGCGACGTCGTCGGGCACCTCGGCGGGCTGACCCGTCCCACCGAACGGGGCGTAGGACGCCCCACGGAACAGCGACGTCGCCTCGTTGAGGAAGGCCGCGTGCCGCGGGCTCGCCGAGTCGAGGGTCGCGAGCAGCTCGCCGTAGGACACCTGCCGCGGCCAGTCGATGCCGAGCGCCCCGGCCGTACGACGCAGGCGCTCCAGGTCCCGCGGGTCCGCGGCGGGCAGCGTCCGAAAGATCCCCACCCCGCCCGACCGCATGATCCGGGCGGCCGCGATGCCTGTCAGCAGGGAGATCTGCGCGTTCCACCCCTCGACCGGGAGCGTCGAGCGGAACTCGAGCCCGAACGACCCGCCCTCGTGCGCCACGACGTCCTGCTCGGGCACGTTGAGGGACACCCCGCCCCGCGCCCTCTCGCGCGCCTCGCGCAGCAGGCCGATCTCGCGCAGCAGGTCGAGCATCGGTCCCGCGTCCCCCGTGTCGAGGCGCGCCTGGACCTCCTCGTAGGTCAGCCGCGCCGTGCTGCGCACGAGTGCCCGCTCGACCCGGGCGTCGGCGATCTCGCCGCGCTCGTCGAGCGTCACGTGCCAGACGGCGGCGGCCCGGTCCGCGGCCGGCAGGAGGCTCGCCGCGGCCTCGGACAGCACCGCGGGGTGCAGAGGCGTGCGCTCGTCGGGGCCGTAGAGCGTCATCCCCCGCTCGTTCACCTCGGCGTCGAGCGCACCGCCCGGGGTCACGAAGGGCGCGAGGTCGGCGATCGCGTACCGGACGAGGTAGCCACCGGGCAGGCGTTCGAGGTGGACCGCCTGGTCGAGGTCCATCGAGCCGGGCGGGTCGATCGTCACGAACGGGACGTCGCGCAGGTCCTCACGGCCGGCCGAGACGTCGGCCCGGGCCGCCGTCGAGGCTTCCTCGACGACGTCCGGCGGGAACTCGGCGGGGATCTCCATCTCCGCACGCAGGGTGGCGAGAGCGGTCAGGACAGGATCGACCGTCGGGAGGACGGGGGCGACACGCAGGTTCCGGGTGGGCACGTCGTCGACTCTAGGGGGTACCCGACGGCGACGGCTCCTCGTCGGCGCTCGGGCGGACCTCCGACCGCGGCCGAGCGCCGATGCCCCGCACGGCGTCGTCCCGGCCGGGGGCCGGCATCCGGGGCGACCTCTCACGACGGGCGAAGACCCCAGGTCCGAGGACCTGGGGTCTTCTCCCGTCAGCCGATCGCCTGCTCGCAGACCGGCCCCGCTGCGTCGGCCGTCCTCAGAGGCCGGCCGTACCGAAGCGGTCGCGCACCGTGTCGGCCTCCCCCGAGGTGGTCGACGTCGATGCGAGCTCCTTGCGCACCTCGTCCCGCAGCTGCCCCTGGTTCTTGGGGTTCGGCGCGGCGGACAGGAGCAGCTTGGTGTACTCGTGCTGCGGGTCGAGGATCACGTCGTCCGACGGGCCCCGCTCCACGATGTTGCCACGGAACATCACGATGATCTCGTCGGAGAAGTGACGAGCCGTCGCGAGGTCGTGCGTGATGTAGAGGACCCCGAGGTTCTCCTCGCGCTGGAGGCGGGCCAGCAGGTTGAGGACTCCGAGCCGGATCGACACGTCGAGCATCGACACCGGCTCGTCCGCGATCAGGAAGCGTGCCCCGGGAGCGAGCGCACGGGCGATCGCCACGCGCTGGCGCTGGCCGCCGGACATCTCGTGCGGCCGCTTCTCGGCGAACACGGCGGCCGGCGTGAGGTTCACGCGCGTGAGCAGCTCCTCGACCGCCTTGTCGAGCTCGGCATTGGTCTTCGCACGTCCGTGGATACGCAAAGGCCGTTCGAGGTGATGACGGATCGAGTGGAAAGGGTTGAGCGACGCGAACGGGTCCTGGAAGACCATCTGGACGTCGTGCCGGTAGTTCGCGAGCGCACGACCGCGCCGAGCGCTCGGAGCACCGTCGAGAAGGATCTGCCCCGACGACGGCGTCTCGAGCTTGGCGATCATGCGAGCGACCGTCGACTTGCCCGAACCCGACTCGCCGACGATCGCGATCGTCTTTCCCGGCTCGAGCGTGAACGAGACGTCGTTCACGGCACGCAGACGCGTCCTCTTCAAGCCGTTGCGGATCGCGAAGTCCTTGGTGAGGTTGCGGACCTCGAGCGTGCCCATCAGGCCACCCCTCCTCTGTTGTCCTCGATGTCGTCGCCCGACCGCACGAAGCCCCCGCGCGCCCCCGTGAGGCTGGGGAACGACGCCAGGAGCCTGCGCGTGTACTCGTGAGCCGGCGCGCGGTAGATCTCCTCGGCGCTGTTGAGCTCCACGATCTCGCCCTGGAGCATGACCGCGATACGGTCGCTGATCTCCAGGAGCATCGGCAGGTCGTGCGTGATGAAGACCACCGCGAAGTCGAACTGTTCGCGAAGGCGCATGATCTCGCGCAGGATCCCCCGCTGGACGACGACGTCGAGGGCTGTCGTCGGCTCGTCCATGATCATGACCTGGGGGTTGAGCGCCATGGCCATGGCGATCATGACGCGCTGGCGCATCCCGCCAGAGAGCTCGTGCGCATAGCTGTTGAGCCGGTTCGCGTCCACACCGACCAGCTCGAGGAGCTCCCTGCTCCGGGCGATCTTCTCCTTCTTCGACATACCCGGACGGTGCGTGTCGAAGACGTCGAAGAGCTGGGCCTTGATGCTGATGACCGGGTTCAGGGAGCTCATCGCTCCTTGAAAGACCATCGAGACCTTGTCCCACCGGAACGCGCGGAGCTTGTCGCCCGCCAGTGCGGCCACGTCGATGTCGTACCCGTCCTTGTCGTGCAGGACGATGTCACCGCTCGTGCGCAGGGCCGGTGGCTTGAGGAGCTGGTTGAGCCCGTAGGCGAGAGTCGTCTTGCCGCAGCCGGACTCACCCGCCAGCCCGAGGATCTCACCACGGTGCAGGGTCAGGGAGACGTCCTTGACGGCCTGGACGACGGGCGTGACCCGGTACTCGATGGAGACGTTCCGCGCGGTCAGCACGGGCACCGCGTCATGCGGCGCTCCGGCGTTCCCCGCTGGCTTCGCGGTCAGGGTCGGCGTGGTCATGACTGCACCTTCTCGTCGTCGCGGGCTGCGGTCTCGACCGGCATGGGGCGGGCCGTCACGGTCGCGCCCTTCTCCCGGCGCTTGCGAGCCAGACGGACGTTCTTCACGGCGGCCGGGGCCGTCCGCAGCTTCGGGTTGATGATCTCGTCGATGCTGAAGTTGATGAGCGCGAGCCCACAGCCGAACAGCGCGATCAGCAGGCCCGGCGGGACGAACCACCACCAGCGACCGTAGGCCATGGCGTTCTGGGTGCTCGCCTCGTTGAGGATCGTGCCCCACGTGACCGAGCCCGACGGCCCCAGGCCGAGGTAGGAGAGTCCGGCCTCGCTCAGGATCGCGAGGATCACGGCGCCCAGGAAGTTTGCGGCAAGCAGTGGGAGCAGGTTCGGCAAGATCTCGACGAGGATGATCCGCGGTGCCTTCTCGCCGGCGACCCGCGCCGCGTAGACGTAGTCCCTGCTGCGCAGAGACCGGGCCTGGGCACGCAGGACGATCGCGGCCCCGGCCCATCCTGTGATGCCGAGGATGAGAGCGACGAGGAGCAGCGAACGCGACTCCAGGTAGGCCGAGATCACGATGATCAGCGGGAGCCCGGGGATCACGAGCATGATGTTCGTGATGAACGACAGGACCTCGTTCGTCCAGCCCCCCACATAGCCGGCGATGATGCCGAAAGCGAGGGAGAGGACCATCGCAATCACGCCGGCGAGGAGGCCGACGGTGAGCGACCCGAGCCCGCCGTGCGCGACCTGCGCGAAGATGTCGACGCCGATGTTGTTGGTCCCGAGCAGGTGCTCGGTGCTCGGCGGGAGGTACTCCTTGTTCTTGGTCGACGTCGGGCTCTGGCTGAAGAGCGGCGCGACGACCGAGAAGGCGACGATGCCGAGCGTCAGCACGAGGCCGACGACGAGCTTGCCGGACCGACGAGGGAGCATGGCCCGGAGCCCCCGCTTGGGGGCCTTGCTCACCGGCACCGGCTCGCCGGCGACGACGGCCTCAGGTGAGGCGATCGGGACGTCGGGCACGATCCCTGGGGTCTCGTTCTGGACGGGGAGACCGTCGACCACCACCGACGCGGCAGGAGCGGCATCCGCGGCCGGGGTGACGGTCTCGGCGTCACGGATGTGGTCAGCCATTGTTGCGCGTCCTCGGGTCGATGATGCCGTTGATCAGGTCCATGAGGAAGTTCGCAGCGAGCACCACGATGGTGATCACGAGGAACGCTCCCTGCATGAGCGCGTAGTCCTTGGCCTGGACCGCGGTGAAGAGCAGCTTGCCGATCCCCGGGTAGCTGAACGCCTGCTCCATCACGACCGAGCCCGCCACGACGAACCCGAGCGCGATGCCGAACCCGGTGATCGACGGCAGGACGGCGTTGCGGGTCGCGTAGGTCGTGGCGACGCGCAGGGGGCGCAGCCCCTTCGCCTCGGCCGTGGTGACGTAGTCCTCGGCGAGCGTGGACACCATCATGTTGCGCATGCCCAGGAGCCATCCGCCCATGGCGGACAGGACGATCGTGATCGCGGGCAGGGTTCCGTGGTAGACCACGCTGCCGATGAACTCCCAGGACCACTCGGGCCCGTTGTCGAACTCGAAGATGTCGTACGCCCCGACGATCGGGAACCAGCCGAGCGACACCGAGAAGACGGAGATCAGGACCAGGGCGAGCCAGAAGTAGGGCACGGCCTGGAGGAAGGTCGACGCGGGGATGATGTGGTCGACCCAGGTCCCGCGCTTCCAGCCGACCCAGGCGCCGCCTCCGACGCCAAGGACGAACGCGATGATCGTCGCCAGCCCGACGAGGCCCACCGTCCAGGGGAGGGCCTCGCCGAGCAGCTGGTTGACGGGCGCCGGGAAGTAGAGCACCGAGGTACCCAGGTCACCTGCGAACAGGTTCTTCCAGTACCCGATGTACTGCTCCCACAGCGACGCGTCGTCACTGCCGAAGAGGAGGTCGATGCTGTTGAGCATCGCGGGGGTCAGCTCGCCGTTCTTCCGCAGAAGCGTATCGATGTAGATCTGCTTCGGGTCTCCGGGTATCGCCCGGGGAAGAATGAAGTTGAGCGATACGGCGGCCCAGAGGGTGACCACGTAGAACGTGGTCCGCCGTGCGTAGTACCTCATGCGACTGACTCCTTGCTGCTCCGAGCTCCTCCTCGACAGTGAGACATCAGCTCGTGGGCTCGAGGCTCGAGAGGATGACGCCGTTGCTGATGGTGGCCCACGACGGCGGGAAGGCGTACATGTCACCCTCGACGGGCCAGCCCGTGTAGTCCTTCGTGTTGACGAACGACATCGTGGGGTTCACGACCAGCGCGATGTACGGGAGGTCGCGGACGATCTCCTTCTGGACCGTGGCGTATGCCGCCTTCTTGGCGTCCTCGTCGTTCGTCGCGGCGGCCTGGGCCACCGCGTCGTCGACGATCGGGTTCGAGTAGCGCGGGAAGTTGAAGCGGCCGGCCTCGATCGTCTCGCCCACCGGCGTCGTGTACTCGGTCGTGAGCCACTGACGGTAGATCTGGAACGGGTCGTCGAGCGAGGTGCCCGTGATGCCGCTGATCATCATCTGGTAGTTGCCGCTCGTGCGGGCGTCGGACATCTCCTGCTGCGTGATCTTCACGTGGTTGATCTGGACGCCCGCCTCGACACCCTGCTGCGCGATCAGGTCGCCGGCAGCGTTGTGGTCGCTCCAGCCGTCGACCGAGATCAGGTCGACCGAGAGCTTCTGGCCGTCCTTCTCGTAGATGCCGTCCGCACCCTTGGTGTAGCCGGCGGCCTCGAGGACCTTGCCTGCCTCGGCCGCGTTGCCCTCCTGGGGGCTCTCCTTCTCGATGTCGGGCGAGATCCAGCGGTCGTCACGACCGATGAGCGCGAGCGACGGAGAAGCGGGGGCCGCGTGGCCGGAGAAGGCCTTGTCGTTGATCTCACCGCGGTCGATGAGCAGGTCGACCGCCTGGCGGACGGCGAGGTCCGTCTGCGGACCCACGCAGCCGAGCGCGACGTTCATGCACGACATGACCGTGGTCGGGTCCTGCGGGGTGTTGATGAGCGAGACCTGGCCCTTGCTCGTGATGGGCTCGGGGTCCGCGATGAACATCGTGGTCCAGTCGATCTTGCCCGTGCTCAGGAGGTCCTGGGCGCTCTGGTTCTTGTCGAGAGCGAGGTAGCGGACCTTCTCGAGCTTGGGCTTGCCGCCCCAGTAGTCCTCGTTGGCGACGACGGTGTAGGTCGCGTTCGAGATGGTGTCGAGCTTGTAGGGGCCCGTGCCCACCGGCGCGTCGTTGGTGTACGTGATCTTGTCGGGGACGTCCTTCCACAGGTGCTCGGGCAGCATGAGCGTGGTGCCGAGGATCTGGACGGCGGTCGTGAACTGCGCACCGTTGAAGGTCAGCTTGACCGTGGAGTCGTCCACCTTCTCGGCCGTGCTGAGGTAGTCACGCTTGGCGGTCTCGTTGGTGTACGAGAAGATGACGTCCTCGACCGTGAAGGGCTTGCCGTCGGTCCACTTGACGCCCTCACGGATCTTGATGGTCAGCGACGTGCCATCCTCCGACCATTCGTAGGACTCGCCCAGGACGGGCGCCGGGTCGCCGGCCTCCGCGCGGTTGTAGAAGAAGAGCGGCTCGTAGATCGCGCCGTTCGTCGCGTGCAGCGGGTTCGGGGCGTAGGGGTTGAAGTTCGCGACCATGGGGGTCTGCGTTCCGGCCCACACGTTCAGGACGCGGCCGCTGTCGCTGGCGCCTCCGCCGTCGCCGTCGCCCCCGGAGCTGGAGCACCCGGCTGCGAACATCGTCACTCCGGTCACCAGGGCAACCGTCGTGAGCAGGCGCTTGCGCGCCACGCTTCGAATCATCATCGGTCCTCTCGAGTCGTCAACGCGTCGTCACGCTGATCGGCCGCCCGCCACCGTGCGAGCTCGTGGCAGGAACACTAACGAATGCCGGACGGGCTTCCAGCCAATACAACAGGAAAGTTACCTAAATGAAATCTCACAGCGGGAAGTCGAGCCAGGAACCGCAGGATCCTGCGGTTTCCTCTCAGAGGCAGGCGACCGGCGATCGGTGCGCAGTGCACAACGGAGCGCCCCCCGGAGGGCGACCGCCTGGTTGCGCGGCCTCCGTGGGAACGCTCCGACTGCTGCTCGCTAGAGGCTCGCGACAGCCTCGTCGACCGCTGCCCGCGCCGCGCGCGCGACGGTCAGGTCCGTGACCTCGTAGC
Organism: Oerskovia sp. NPDC057915; assembly: GCF_042887685.1. Classification (NCBI taxonomy): domain Bacteria; kingdom Bacillati; phylum Actinomycetota; class Actinomycetes; order Micrococcales; family Cellulomonadaceae; genus Oerskovia; species Oerskovia sp. NPDC057915. The sequence continues at coordinate 43,246 of NZ_JBHVOS010000005.1, forward strand.
CGGACCCGCCCCCGCCACCGGGGCCGCCGTCGTCGGACAGCGTGCGCTTGGCCGAGAGGTGGACCGCGTCCACCCCCGCCCCCACGAGCGCCCCCACGTCCTGCGGGCGCACTCCCCCGCCCGCCTGGACCTGCACCCGTCCCGCGGCGTGACGCGCCATGTCCCGCAGCCGGTCCACCCCGTCGATGCTGCTCGGGGCGCCGCCCGAGGTCAGGACCCGAGAGACGCCCAGGTCCGCGAGGAGGTCGAGCGCCGCCGTGACGTCCTCGACGACGTCGATCGCCCGGTGGAACGTCACCTCCCGCCCGCTCGCGGCAGCGACGAGAGCGCGCACCGCGTCCGCGTCGACCAGACCGTCGGCCGTGAGGGCGCCGATCACGACCCCGGACGCTCCCGCCGCCACGGCGGCCCGGACGTCCCTGACCTGCACGTCGAGCTCGGTCGCGCTGAACACGAACCCGCCCGGGCGCGGCCGGATCAGCGGGTGCACCTCGACGGGCACCCCGTCGCCCGCCACCTCGGACGCCACCGCGACCGCCGCCTCGACGAGCCCGACGCTCGGCGTCAGCCCACCCGTCGCCCCGAGCGCCGCGCACAGCTCGACGCGACGCGCGCCGACCTGCGCGGCGATCCGCACGCCGTCGGTGTCCTGGACTGCGATCTCGAGGGCGACCTCGCGTGCCATGTGGGGATGCTCCTTGGGTCGGGGTCGGGGTCGGGGTCGGCGCGCGGCAGCGCACCCGTGTCAGCGGTCAGCGTAGACCCGACGGCGCCCTGTGCGCCCCGCGCCCGTCGCCCTGCGCACCCCGCGCCTCGCCACCTCGTAGCGCCCCGCGCCCCGTACACCCCGTACGACCCGCACGCCCCGAAGGGCGGCCGAGCCCCCCACGGCGACGGGAGCCGCGCCCTCCGCGCGCCGCGAGGCGCACGGAGCACACGGCTCCCGTCGATCGGCCGGGCGCGGGGGCCCTGCAGGGTCCGTCAGATGACGCCGAGCGAGATCATCGCGTCGGCGACCTTGGTGAAGCCCGCGATGTTCGCGCCCAGGACGTAGTTCCCCGGCGCGCCGTACTCGTCGGCGGTCTCCTCGCAACGCGTGTGGATGCCCTCCATGATGTGCGCGAGGCGCTTCTCGGTGTGCTCGAACGTCCAGGCGTCGCGCGAGGCGTTCTGCTGCATCTCGAGGGCCGAGGTCGCGACACCACCGGCGTTCGCGGCCTTGCCGGGGGCGAAGAGCACGCCGGCGTCCTGCAGGAGCGAGACCGCGCCAGGGGTGGTGGGCATGTTTGCGCCCTCCGCGACCGCGAGGACACCGTTCGCGACGAGCTGCTTGGCGTCCTGCTCGGTCAGCTCGTTCTGCGTTGCGCACGGCAGGGCGACGGTGGCGGGGACGTCCCAGATGCTGCCGCCCGTGACGAGGCGCGCGCCGGGGCGACGCTCGACGTAGTCGGCCACGCGTCCGCGCTCGACCTCCTTGATCTGGCGCAGCAGCTCGACGTCCACACCGGCCTCGTCGACCACGTAGCCCGACGAGTCGGAGAACGACACGACGTTCGCCCCGAGCTGCTGAGCCTTCTGGATCGCGTAGGTCGCGACGTTCCCCGAGCCGGAGACGACGACGCGCTGGCCGTCGAAGCTCTGCCCCTTGGTGCGCAGCATGTGGTCGGCGAAGAAGACCGTGCCGTAGCCCGTGGCCTCGGTGCGCACGAGCGACCCGCCCCAGCTGATGCCCTTGCCCGTGAGGACGCCCGACTCGTAGCGGTTCGTGATGCGCTTGTACTGGCCGAACAGGTAGCCGATCTCGCGGCCGCCCACGCCGATGTCGCCCGCGGGGACGTCCGTGTACTCACCGATGTGGCGGTAGAGCTCGGTCATGAACGACTGGCAGAAGCGCATGACCTCGCCGTCGGACTTGCCGCGCGGGTCGAAGTCCGACCCGCCCTTTCCGCCGCCGATGGGCATGCCCGTGAGCGAGTTCTTGAAGATCTGCTCGAACCCGAGGAACTTGACGATCCCCAGGTACACCGACGGGTGGAAGCGGAGGCCGCCCTTGAACGGGCCGAGGGCCGAGTTGAACTCGACGCGGAAGCCGCGGTTGATCTGCACGCGGTTCTGGTCGTCCACCCACGGCACGCGGAAGATGATCTGGCGCTCGGGCTCGCAGATGCGCTCGAGCACGGCCGCGTCGACGTACTGGGGGTTCTTCTGGAGCACCGGCCCGAGCGAGTCGAAGACCTCGCGAACCGCCTGGTGGAACTCGACCTCACCAGGGTTGCGGGCGAGGACCTCGTCGAAGACGGACTGCAGACGACTATCCATGGAGTGCTCCTCGGCAGGGCGGGCTTTGAACCGCACCAGGTTACGTACTCGTAAACACCGCCGTACTTCCGTCCCACTCTGGGAGACGGCAGGCTCACGACCTGGGACGTCGCTCTTGCTCGGGGCAACAGTCCGGCCTCTCGGCACCGGGCCGGCAGCCGTGTCGGCAGCCGGTAGCAGCCCCGGCAGCGGCCGGCACGCACCGGCACCACGCGACGAACCGGCACCCCCGCACGAAACCTCCGTCCACCCTCTGAGAATTCTGGACCTGATCGGTGCAGATTCCTCGGTCCGGGGTTATACCCCTACCCAGAGGTCACGAGCACCAGCGCCAAGCCCCGGCTCGCTGGTCAGCAACCCCTTCACGACGGGGTGCTCCGGGAGATGACCTGGCCGCGCCGGCACGACGCGGCAAGCGTGCAGCACGACGACAGTGAGGAAGCGATGACCCAGCACCCTGCAGCACCCCGCCCCGCGGAGACCGGCGACCGGCGACCGACCGTGGTGACCCTGGTCGGCAACCCGCGGCCCGGTTCACGGACCCTCGCCGCCGCCCGGACCGTCGCGGCCCGCGTCGCCGACCACCTGGGCCTCGCCCCGGCGGACGCGACCGAGCCCGCCGCGGCCACGATCGACCTGGCCGAGATCGCGACCGAGATCCTCGCCCCCGAGCACCCGCGCGCCGACGCCGCACGGCAGATCGCCGCGAGCGCCACCGTCCTGGTCGTCGCGACGCCCGTCTACAAGGGCTCGTACACCGGGCTCCTCAAGGCGTTCCTCGACCTCTACGGCCCGGACGGCCTGGCCGGTGTGGTCGCCGTCCCGGTCGTGGTGTCGGGCAACCCCGCGCACGCCCTCGCGGGCGAGGTGCACCTGCGCCCGCTCCTCGTCGAGCTCGGCGCGACGGTCCCCGCACGCACGCTCGCCCTCCTGGACTCCCGGTTGGGCGAGGCCGACCTCACGAGCACCGTCGACGCCTGGCTCGACCACGCGGGTGGACCGTTGCTGCGGGCGGCGAGCGACGCCGTCGGGCCGGAGAGCATCCACCTGACCGCCCCCGAGCTCGCCGAGGTGACCCGATGACCGCCGAACCCACGACCCGCCACGACGTCGCGGGCCTCGCCGGTCTCGAGGCCCTGCTCCACGAGCAGGACGAGCCGCAGCTCAGCCCCGACGCCTACAAGGCCGTGTTCCGGCAGCACCCCGCCGGGGTCGCGGTGATCGCGCTCGAGCACGAGGGTCGCCCCGTGGGCTTCACGGCGACGTCGGTCATCTCGGTCTCGGCCGCGCCGCCCCTGCTCGCGTTCTCGCTCGCGTCGACGTCGTCGTCGTGGCCCGCGATCTCGGCGGCCCGCACGGTCACCGTCAACTTCCTGGCCGCCGAGCAGGACGACGTGTCGGCGCGCTTCGCGACGAGCGGGATCGACCGCTTCGCGGCGGGCGGCTGGTCTCCTCTCGAGTCCGGGGAGCCCGTGATCGACGGCGCGCTGTCCTGGGTGCGCGGCCGCATCATCCAGCGCACGCCCGTGGGAGACAGCTACCTGGTCTCGCTGCGCGCGCTCGCGTCGGGGACGCGGGGCGACGCGACGCCGCTGGTCTACCACGACCGGTCGTACCACCGGATCGGGGACCACTCGGCCCTCTGAACCCGGTCACGAGGTGAGGGGCCCGACGGCGGAGCGCGCCGCCGTCGGGCCCCTCACCCGTGCAGCGGGCCGGCTACCAGGACCAGCCGCGCGAGCTGAGCTCGAGCTCCTCGCGCAGGCGCTCGTCCTCGTCGCTGCGCAGGCCCGCGGCGAGCGGGTCCACGTCGACTTCGAGGCCGCTGAGCCGGCACGCCTCGCGCAGCAGCGCGTCGTACGCGCCCTGCGCGGCGAGGTAGTGGTGGGCGCGGGCGTAGACGTCCGGGTCGGCCTCGACCGCGCGCAGCTCGTCGGCGAGCCGCCCGAGGCGGATCTGGAGCGCGAGCGCGACGAGCGGATCAGGCGCCCGACGGCGTCGCTCGCGCAGGGTCGTCCGGTGCGGTCCGGGCGGTGGGAGGGCGTCCCCGGAAGGCCGGTCCGCGCGCACCGTCAACCAGGCGATGGCGGCGACCACGGCCGCGCCCACCGCGCCGGAGATCACGAGGAGCCACATCGTCGGAGCCTTCTTCTCTACCCGCGTCCGGCGCACGCGCAGGTCTGCCGGACCCTTCCAGCCTAGGACGTGCGGGAGCGCTCCGCCAGGGTGCCGGCCTGCCCACCGGCACCCCGGCCGGCACCCTCGGCCGCCGACCTAGCGTGCCGTGAACCCCTTGGCCCTGCGGGCGTCGGCGGGTCCCCAGAGGTCGGTCTTGACCTCGGCCCTGACCAGGGGCACGACCTCCTCCGCGAAGCGCCGCAGCACGTCGTCCTGCCGAGCGGGCTCCAGGAGGTGGTTGATCGAGACCGACTGGAGGTCGTGCCCGTAGCTCTGGTGGTAGTCGAGGATCTTCTCGGCGACGCGCTCGGGAGAGCCCACGAGGGCGGGGCCACGCTCGACGGCCTCCTCGATGGTCCGGAAGCTCGTGACCTTGCCGACCGCTGCGGGGTCGTACTTCCGCAGGTCCGCGCGCGCGACCGCTCCCTCGTAGATGGGACGGAACTCCTCGATCGCCTGCTCGGTCGTGTCGGCGAGGAACAGGCCCCCGGAGCCCGAGCCGACGAACCCGTACGCCGGGTCGTGCCCGGCCGCCGCGTACTGCTCGCGGTAGTGCTCGATCAGCACCTGGTAGTTCTCGCGGGGCTGGAACGCGTTGGCGCTCACGATCGGGTCGCCCCACCGTGCGGCGAGCTCGACCGCGAAGCGCGAGGTCGCGGACCCGTGCCAGATCCTGAACGCACCGTCGAACGGTCGGGGCAGGGTCGTGGCCCCCTGCAGGTCCGGACGGTGGCGCCCCTCCCAGTCGACCTCCTCGCCGCTCAGCAGGAGGCGGAGGAGCTCGTAGTTCTCCTCGAGGTACTCGTACTGCTTGGCGAGGTCGAGGCCGAGCAGCGGGTACTGGAGCGCCTCGTTGCCCTTGCCGATGACCATCTCGAACCGGCCGCGGCTCAGCTGGTCGATCGTCGCGTAGTCCTCGGCGACGCGGATCGGGTCGAGCAGGGACAGCACGGTCACGCCCGTGCTCAGCAGGATGCGTGACGTGCGCGCGGCGATCGCCCCGAGGATCACCGTCGGTGACGAGGACAGCACGTCGCCCGCGTGCCGCTCACCGACCGCGAACCCGTCCAGGCCGAGCTCCTCCGCCAGGACCGCGGTCTCGACGACCCGCTCGAGCCGGTCGGCCGCGGGGACGGCCCGGCCCGTGACGGGGTGGGGTGGGTTGAAGACGATGTCGAGGACCTGGAAACGCACGGGGGGCTCCTTGGTGGGTGCGGTGGGATGCGTTCGTGCGTGAGGTAGACCCCTGTGCGCGAGGTAGACCCGAGTGCGGACACCTACGGGTCTACCTCGCGCACACGGGTCTACCTCACGGGAAGCGGGGGTGAGGTGGGTGGGTGGCGTGAGGTGGGTGGGTTGGGTGTGTCAGGCCGCCTGGGTCGCCGCGGCCTCGGCGTCGCGCTTCGCGACCTCCTCGCGCACGATCGGGATGACGTAGCGGCCGAAGTCGGTCGCGTCGTCGAGCAGGTCGTACCCGCGGGCCGAGATGATGCGGACCCCCAGGTCGTAGTAGGCGAGCAGCGCCTGCGCGACGGTCTCGGGCGTCCCGACGAGAGCGTTCGAGTTCCCCGCTCCCCCGGTGGCCTTGGCCGTCGCGGTCCACAGGGCCGTGTCGAAGCGGTCGCCCTGCGCCGCGATCTCCAGGAGCCGCTGCGAGCCGGCGTTCTCGGGCTTGTCGATCGGGTGGCGCCGGCTCAGCACGCCCCCGGCCGCGGCCTTGCGGGCCTCGATCCGGTCGAGGATGCCGTGCGCCTTCTCCCAGGCCAGCTCCTCGGTGGCCCCGATGATCGGCCGGAACGCGGCGTGGATGCGCGGCGGCGTGGACCGGCCTGCGGCGGCCGCCTCGGTGTGCACGCGCTGGATCTGCTCGGCCGTGCGGTCGAGCGGCTCGCCCCACACCGCGTAGATGTCGGCCTCGGCCGCACCGACCCGGAACGCCGCGTCGGAGGACCCGCCGAACGAGATCGTCGGTGTGCGCCCCTCGAACGGCTTGGCGTCCAGCACGAAGTCGTCGAAGTCGTAGAAGGTCCCGTGGTGGTCGAACGGCTCGGCGCTCGACCACGCCCGCTTGACGATCTGGATGTACTCCTGGGTGCGGGCGTAGCGCTCGTCCTTGGTCAGCGTGTCGCCCTCCCGCCCCTGCTCGTGGTCGTTGCCGCCCGTGATGAAGTGGACGGACAGCCGCCCCTCGGAGAGCTGGTCGAGCGTCGCGAAGGACTTGGCCGCGAACGTCGGGTAGGAGACGTTGGGGCGGTGCGCGAGCAGCAGCTCGACCGAGTCGAGGCGGGCTGCGGTCCAGGCCGCGAGCGCCGACGGCTCGGGTCCGCTCGACCCGTAGGCGAACAGGACGCGGGTCCAGCCGTTGTCCTCGTGGGCGCGCACGAGGCGCTCGAGGTACCGCTTGTCGAAGGGGGCGGTCGTGCGGGTGGTGGTCTCGGAGGCGTCGCTCGTGGTGGCGATGCCGAGGAACTCGACGGGCATGGGGTTCTCCGTAGCGGGGTGGTGTGGTCGTTCGGTGGTTGGCCTGTTGCCGAGGTAGACCCGTCCGCGCGAGGTAGACCCGCGTGCGTGCTCCCAGGGGTCTACCTCGCGCCGGGGGGTCTACCTCGGCAGGAGGGGTGGCAAGGGGGGGCGGGGGGTGTCGACTAAGGGAGGTCCAGGCCGTACGCGTGCAGCCGGCCGCCGCCCTCCCCTTCGATCACGCGGGTCTCGCGCTCGGGCAGTCGCCGGAACCCGAGCGCCTCGTAGAGGCAGTGCGCGCGCGTCATCTGCGGGCCGGAGTTCATGACGACGCGAAGCACCCCCTGGGCACGGGCCACGTCGAGGACGTGCCGCGTGAGCGCGGTCCCGATCCCCCGCCCACGGGCCGCGGGCGCGACGCCGAGGAGCCGGAAGTCGAGCTCCCCGTCGAGGGCCAGGGGCGAGATGTGCCGACCGGGCAGCGGCGTCGCGACGGTCCCGAGCACTGCCCCGGACTCGTCGTCGACCGCGACCCACACGTCGTGCTCGGCCGCACGGCTCGCGACGTCGCGCAGCACGGCCCGGTACGAGTCCGAGATCGAGTACTCGTGCCCGTACGCCGCCTCCAGCAGGTCGGCGACGGCCTGGTGCTCGGCGGGCGTCACGAGCCGGACGCTCACCCCGGTGCCGTCCCCGGGCGCCCCCGCTCCCCGGCGAGGCTCGTCGCCGGGGTGAGCGGCGCCGTCGGGCGGGGCGGCCGCGCGCGGGCGGGACGTGGTGGGCGCGGTCATGCGCGCTGCCGGACTGGCTCGTGCGGGCCCGACGGCGCCGCTCCCGTCCCCGCCTCGGCCGGGAGTCCCGCGTCGCGCCAGGCGGGGAAGCCACCCTCGACGTGCGTGACGTTCGTGTAGCCGCGCGCCGCGAGGGCCTCGGCGACGGGGCCCGAGCCTCGCTCGGAGCCGCAGACCACGACGACCGGGGTGTCGAGCGACACCGCCGGGGCGGAGGCGGAGCCGAAGATCGCGTCGAGGTCGTCACGGTCGGTGACCGTGGCGCCGGGGATCGAGCCGGCGGTCGCGCGGCCCCCCTCGCTGCGGACGTCGATCAGGAAGGCGCCGTCGGCGACGCGGGCCCCCGCGTCGGTGGCCGGGGCGAGGACGGGCTGGTGCTGGGTCATGTCGTCTCCTGGGTGGGGTGCTTGGCGGGTGCCGAGGTAGAGGGCGGTCCGCTACCTCGCGAGGGCTGGTTCGCGGGCGGCTGCGACGCCCGGCTCGGCGGCGACCGGCGCCAGGCCCCAGTGGTGGGCCAGGAGCTCGAACGAGCGGGCCCGGTCGGCGGGGTCGTGGGTGGCGGTCGTGACGACGATCTCGTCGGCCGCGGTCACGCGCGCCAGGGTCTCCAGGCGCTCGACGACGGTCTCGGGCGATCCGACGAACCGCGTGTCGACGCGGTCCTGGACGGCGGCCCTCTCGGCGTCCGACAGGTCCTCCCACGCGGGCGACGTGCCCGGTGCCGGGTACGCGATCGCACCGCCGGCCCCGCGGCGGATCGACAGGACCCAGGCCGTGAACGGCTCGCCGATCCGCCGGGCCTCGTCGTCGGTGTCCGCGACGAGGACGTCGGCCGAGACCACGACGTAGGGGCGGTCCAGCACGCCCGGCCGGAACGCGGCCCGGTAGGCCGCGATGGTGTCGAGCGTCGCGGACGGGCCCACGTGGTAGTTCGCGGCGAGCGGCAGGCCGAGCTCGCCCGCGACGCGCGCGCTGACCCCGCCGCTCGACGCGAGGACGAACAGGTCGAACGCGGCACCCTCGACGGGCGGGCTCGTCCACGGGGTGCCCGCGCCGTCGGTGAAGGTTCCTGCGCGCAGCCCGAGGACGAGCTCGAGCTCGGCGCGGAACTCGGCCGGGGTCCGGCTCGCGCCCACGACGTCCTTCTGCGCGAGCAGCCGCTCGCGCAGCGCCGAGTCGTTGAGGTCGACGCCGGGCGCCGCAGGGATCAGCAGCCCGTCGACCACGCGCGTCCCGGCCGGGCGCGCGGGGGCGGGCGGGGCGGGCTCGCCGGCCGTCGTCTCCGCCGTGCCCGACGCCGGGGCCTCGCCCGCCGTGCTCGACCCGGGCTTCGCGGGGGGCGGGGTGAAGGCCCGGCCCAGGCCCAGGTCCACGCGGCCCGGGTGCAGGGCCGCGACGGTCCCGAACTGCTCGGCCGCGACGAGCGGGCTCGTGGTGCTCAGCAGCACGGCCCCCGACCCCACGCGGATGCGCGACGTGCGCTCGGCGACGAGGGCCGCGAGGACCGCGGGGGACGCCGACGCGACGCCCGGGGACAGGTGGTGCTCGGCGAACCAGATGCGGCGGTAGCCGAGCTCGTCGGCCCGGACCGCGGAGTCGAGGGTGTCGCGCAGGGCCTGGGCGCCGGTCGACCCCTCGCTCACGACGGCGAGGTCGAGGATCGACAGCGGGACGCGGGACTGGGGGGTGGCCGGGAGGTCGGAGGTGGTCATCGGGAGGTCCTTCGTGGGTCGGTGGGGGACGCGGGGTGTCAGCGGGACGGCAGGCCGCGGGCGGCGAGCGCCGAGTGCAGGTGGGCGTGGCCCCGCTGGGGGCCGGGGATCGCGAGCCGGTCGACGACGCGGCGCCGCCAGCTCTCCGTCAGTCCCTCGTCGCGGTAGAACGGTGCGATGACGTCCTCGTAGGCGTCGACGTGCTCGGCCTGGGCGTCGAGGTCGTACGTCTCGTGGTGCAGGACCGCGGCCTGCGGCAGGCGCGGCTTGACCCGCTCGCCTCCCGCCGGGTCCGGGTGCCCGACGACGAGCCCCACCACCGCGACGGTTCCCTCGGGCAGGCCGAGCTCGGCTGCGACCTGCTCGGGGTGGTGGCGCAGCGCGCCGATGTACACGGTCCCGAGCCCCAGCGACTCGGCGGCCACGACGGCGTTCTGCGCCGCGAGGGCCGCGTCGACGAACGCCACGACCGTCGAGTCCAGGTAGTCGGTCCCCTCGAGCGAGGTGCCGTGGGCCTCGCCGATCGCGCGGGCGCGGGCCAGGTCAGCGACCCACACGAGCAGGAGCGGCGCCTGCCGGATGTGCTCCTGACCACCGGCGAGCGCCGCGAGCCGGTCCTTGCGCTCCGGGTCGGCCACCGCGACGACGCTCCAGAACTGCATGTTGGACGACGTCGGGGCAGACTGCGCGGCCGCGACGAGCGTCGGCAGGACGGCCTCGTCGAGCGGGTCGGGACGGTAGGCGCGCACCGTGCGGTGCCGCAGGATCCCGTCGATCGCCTCGGTGGGCGGTGCGAGGAGGACGGCCTGGTCGGGGCCGTAGCGCTCGGTCAGGGGCGATGCCGCCGCGGGGACGGCCTCGGAGGGTGCGGTCTCGGAGAGCTCGGTCTCCGAGGGGACGGTCACTGAGGGCGCGGCCCCCGGGAGGGAGGCGAGGTCGGTCGTGGTCGACATGGTGGCCTTTCGGTGGGTCGGGGTGGTGGGTGCCGCGGGCGGCGTCGGTCGGTCTGCCTGCTCAGCCAGGGAGCTGCACCAGCGAGCCGCGCGCGAAGCGGGCCAGGGAGAACTGGCGGTCCGCGGCCTCGGGCGACGCGTCCGGGTCCTCGCGGGCCAGCTCGGCCAGGACCCGCCCGATCGACGGTGCGAACTTGAACCCGTGCCCCGAGAACCCCGCCGCGATCACGACGCGGCCCACACGGTCGAGCACGAAGTCGTGGTCCGGGGTCGTGGTGTAGGTGCACGAGACGGGCACGAGCCGGTCGGCGTCGGCCCCCGGCACCCATGCCCGGACGTAGTCCTGGAGCTGGGCGAGCTGCCCGGGCTCCGGGCGGAAGGTCCGGTGGTCGGGATCCGTGCGGGGACCGACCCCGTGGAACCCGACCTTGATCCCCTCGCCCGGGGTCGCCAGCCCGTAGACGCCGCTGGGCCACGTGTGCGGCTCGGCGGGGGCGTGCGTGAACGCGGGCCAGGTGCCCTCCGCCGGTGCGCCCGGGGCGAGCGCGAAGTGCGCGGGCTGCTCCTGGGTGACGACGAGGGACGGGAGGGGCGCGGCGCCGTCGGGCTCGGGGAACACCTCACCCAGCAGGCCCGCGCTCCACGCCCCCACGGCGACCACGACCGTGCCCGCGACCAGGTCGCCCCGGTCCGTGACGACGCGCACCGAGCCGGTGCCCGGGTGGACGTGGCGGACGTGCACGCCGTGGCGGACGTCCGCACCGTGCGCGCGGGTCGCCGACTGGAAGGCCGCGACCGCACGGTCGGCGTGGACGCGCCCGGCCGTCGCGGTCTCGTGCAGGACGTCCCCCTCGAACCTCAGGCCCGGCCAGCGTTCTGCGGCCTCCTCGGGGCGCAACCACTCGTGCGGGATGCCGCGTGCGACGAACGCGTCCCCGATCTCGGTACGCCGCGGGAAGCCGTGGCTCACGCCGCCCGTGAGCGTCAGGACGTCGTCCTCCCGGAGCGCCGCGTCCCGCTCGAGCTCGCGCCACAGGCCGAACGCCTCCTGCGCGAGGTCGAGGTACGCGGCCTGGGAGTACGTCGTGCGGTAGATGCGGGACGCGCCGTGCGAGGCGCCGTTCGCATGGCCGGGCTCGAAGCGTTCGAGCAGGACGACGTCGTGCCCCGCGCGGGCGAGCTGCCACGCCGCGGCGGACCCCATGACGCCGCCTCCGACGACGACGTGCGACACGTGCTCGGTCATGCGGCTGCCTCTCTCAGGTCGGTGCTCGGGGTGGGCCGTGCTCGGGGGCCGGTGCCGCCGGCCCGCGGGTCCCAGGAGGAGCCCCGCGGGCCGTGCGGCCGTCCGGTCAGGGCTTGGGCAGCCCGGGCGGGTTGGTCTCCGAGGCGGGGATCGCCTCGTCCTCCAGGCCCCAGTGCTCGAGGAGCTCGGCGTAGCTGCCGTCCTCGATCGCGTGGTTGATCGCCGCGGTCACGGCCGGGGCGAGCTCGCTGCCCTTGAGGGTCGCGACCGCGATCTGCGCCGTCGCGGGCCAGCCGCCGTTGAGCGTGCCCACGACCTTGTACTGGTCGGGCGCGGTCGCGGCGCTGTACGCGAGGCTCGCGTTGGGCCCCACGTACACGTCGAGGCGACCCGACGCGACAGCGAGCAGCGCGTCCTTGTAGTCCTCGTAGTACTCGGGTTCGCCACCCTCGAGGGGATCGAGGCCGGCGGCCACGTTCTCCTCGTTCCAGGCGAGCAGGATCTTCTCCTGGTTGGTGCCCGACCCGACGCCCACCGTGAGGCCCGCGATGTCCTTGGCCTCCTTGATCGCGGGCACCTTGTCGTTCGAGGCGCCCGAGAGCCAGCCGAGCTGGTCGTTGCGGTAGGACGAGAAGTCGTACAGCTCCTTGCGCTCCTCCGTCACGGTGACGTTCGAGATCACGGCGTCGACGTCCCCGGACTGCAGCGCGAGCGGCCAGTCGGCCCACGCCTTGACCTCGAGCTCGAGGTCGAGGCCCAGGGCGTCCGCGACGAGGACCGCGATGTTGGGCTCGTTGCCGATGGGCGTCTTGTCGTCGTCCGCGAGGAAGCCCAGGGGCGGCAGCCCGCCCGCGGTCGTGGAGACCTTGAGGACGCCCGCGGCCTTGACGTCCTCGGGCAGGAGCGCGATCGCCTCGGGCGACTCTGTCGTGTGGATGAACTCCTGGTCGGGCGACGTGTCGATCACGAGACCGGCGGCCTCCGCGGCCTTCTCGTTGTCCGCCGTGCCGGGCTCGGCGTCGGCGCTCGTCGCGCACGCCGCGAGCAGCGCGAGGAGGGGCAGGGTCGCGACGGCGGCGACCGCGCGGTGGGAGAGGCGGGCGGGGCGGCGACCGGCGCGGGACGCCGCGGAGGCACGGGTGGGCGCTCCGGAGGTGTGCAGGGACATCGTGTTCTCTTTCGTGGTGGGTGGGAGTGCGGTGGTGACGCGGGCCGACCTCAGGGTGAGCCGGGCCCCGGGAGTCACAGGACCTTGTCGAGGAAGGCTTTGGTCCGGTCGTGGCGGGGCGCGTCGAGGACCTGGGCGGGCGGCCCCTGCTCGACGACGCGGCCCGCGTCCATGAACACGACCGTGTCGGCGACCTCACGGGCGAAGCCGATCTCGTGCGTGACGACGACCATGGTCGTGCCGCCGTGCGCGAGGTCCTTGATGACGTCGAGCACCTCGCCGACGAGCTCGGGGTCGAGCGCCGACGTGGGTTCGTCGAAGAGCAGGACGCGGGGTCGGGTCGCGAGCGCCCGGGCGATCGCCACGCGCTGCTGCTGCCCGCCCGAGAGCTGGCGCGGACGCGCGTCGACCTTGTCGGCGAGGCCGACCCGGGCCAGGAGCTCGCGCGCCTCGACCTCGACCTCTGCGCGCGGCCGGCCCTGCGCCGAGACGGGCGCCTCGACGACGTTCTCGAGGGCCGTGAGGTGCGGGAAGAGGTTGAAGCTCTGGAAGACGAACCCGATCCGGGTCCGCTGGACGAGGATGTCCTTCTCCTTGAGCTCGCGCAGCGTGTCTCCCCGGCGGGAGTACCCGATGAGGTCGCCGTCGACCGCGACGAACCCGCGGTCGACCTTCTCCAGGTGGTTGATGACGCGCAGCAGGGTCGACTTCCCCGAGCCGGACGGGCCGAGGATGACGGTGACCTCGCCCGGGCGGACTACGAGGTCGATGCCCGCGAGCACCTCGAGGGTGCCGTAGGACTTGTGGACGCCGCGGACCTCGACGAGGCCCAGTGGCGTCGTGCCCGGGCCGGCCGGGCCCACCGTGGAGCGGGCGGTCGTGGCGGTCATGCGGCACCTCCGGTGCGACGGTCGGTCGTGCCGGTGCGCAGCAGGTGTCCGCGCCCGACGGCGGCGCGCGCCGCGTAGGCGGGTGGCAGGTGGGCGGGCGCGGGGCGTCCGGTGATCCGGGACCACGCGACCTGGAGCGTCCACCGGACGCGCTGGACCGGGGTCGGGGGCAGCGTGCGCACCGCGCCCTTGGCGTAGTGCCGCTCGACGTAGTACTGCGCGATCGTCAGGACCGTCGTGATGATGAGGTACCAGATGGCCGCGACCATGAGCAGCGGGACGACACGCTGGTTGCGGCCGTAGATCACGCCGATCGTGTAGAACAGCTCGCCGTACGCGAGGACGTACACGACCGACGTGCCCTTGACGAGGCCGATGATCTCGTTGACCGACGTCGGCACGATGGTCCGCATGGCCTGCGGCAGCACGATGCGCAGCGTCTGGCGCGAGCGCGGGATGCCCAGGGAGGCTGCTGCCTCGTGCTGGCCCTGGTCGACCGAGAGGATGCCGGCACGCACGATCTCCGAGGAGTACGCGGCCTGCGACAGCCCCAGGCCCAGGATCGCGGCGCCGAACTTGTCGATCACGTCGAGCGTCCCGAACTCGAGGAAGCCGGGGCCGAACGGGATGCCGAGCGACAGCGTCGGGTAGAGGTAGGCCAGGTTGTACCAGAGCAGGAGCTGCAGGATCAGCGGCACCGAGCGGAACACCCACGTGTACGCCGACGACACGGCCTGGAGCAGCGGCGACCGGGACAGGCGCATGAGCGCGAGGACGGTCCCGAGCCCGAACCCGATGACCGCGGCGACCGCCGTGAGCCGGATGGTCCCCCACAGCCCGTTGAGCACGGAGGGCCAGGTCAGGTACTGCGCGACGATCGTCCACTCCCACTTGGGATTGGTCACGAGCGAGCTGATGACCATCGCGAGGAGGACCGCGACGAACGCGGTCGCGACCCAGCGTCCCGGGTGGCGCGCCGGGACGACCTTGAGGTCCTCCCAGCGCGTGGTGGCGTCGGCGGGCGTGACGTCGCCGGCGGGCCTGGCGCTGGTGGTCGTGTCGGCGGCGACGGTCACGCCCGGTGGGTCGGGCAGTGATCCGGGGGGTGGGACGAGCTGGCGCGACTCGTCCTGCGGCAGGGACAGGGTGCTCATGGCGGACCTCGGGCGGGTGAGGAGGGAGGAGGGCGGACGGGGTGGCGTGCCGTGTCAGAGCGAGCGTGGCCTCGGGGTCACGCTGGTCCTGACACGTGCGGACAGAGCCACTTCTCGAACGCCAGGGGCCCGACCTCCTCAGGGTCGCGCGTCACGTCGAACAGCGGCGTGTAGCCCGCGCTCAGGTACAGGCCCGCGGCCTCGGGCTGGCGGGGTCCGGTCGTGAGGTAGATCCGGGGGTAGCCGCGCTCGGCCGCACGCTGCTCGAGCTCGACGAGGACCTGGCGGGCGAGCCCGCGCCGCCGGTGGGCCGAATGGGTCCAGATGCGCTTGAGCTCGGCCGTCGCGACGAGAGGGACGCCGTCGTCGGAGTGCGTGGCGCCCTGGGCGTGCGGTCCGGTGCCGGGCCGGGTCCGGCGCGACGGATCACCGACCTCGGGTTCTGCCCGACGGCGGAACGCGCCGCCCGCGACCGGCTCGCCGTCCGCGAGGAGCAGCACGAGGTCGCCGTGCGGGGCCGCGAAGTCCGCAGCCGGGTAGTGCTCCATCTCGGCGCGGAGCTCGTCCTCGTCGAGGAGGCTGCGGTAGCGCGAGGCGTACTCGTGCGCGAGCTCGTCGAGGAGCGGGCGCACGAGAGGGTCGTGCAGGTGCACGGAGCGGATCGTGACCGCCGTCGTGGGTGCGCTCATCGCGGTACCTTCTCCCCCGCCTCGACCGAGAACGGCAGGACGTTGCCCTCGACCGGGCGCGGGCACGTGCCGAAGTCGGTGAACGCGTAGGGCAGGTTGAGCGTGCGGTTCAGGTCGAGCCGCAACGTCCGGGCGGCGTCCGGACCGTCCGCGACGTCGTCGTCGGACGCCTCGGCCACGTCGGTCCCGGACCCCGCGGTCCCGGCCGGGTCGCGGTCGACGAACAGCACGCGCCAGTCCGCGACGCCGGGTGCCGGGTCGGTGAACAGCAGGCTCGTGCTGCCGCCAGGGGTGCCCGTGAGCCGCAGGGTCGTCGTCAGGCCGTCGCGGGTGACGTCGACCTCGCCCACGACCTGCACGTGGTGCTCGAGGCCTGGCTGCGCGCCGCCCACGACCTCGGCGACCGGCTCGTCGTACCAGCGGACCGGTGCGTCGAGGACCCAGGACGGGTCGTAGGCGAAGGTCGGGACCCCCTCGAACGTGACCCGGGTGCGGGCCCGCGGGTCACGCACGCGCAGCCCGTAGCGCCCGGTGCGCCGCACGAGCTCGACCGCGACCGGAGAGGCCGGGTCGACGCCGTCGGGCACGAAGGTCGCGACGAACGTCGACGCGCCCTCCGCGACGTCCTGGACGTGCGTGCCGCGCAGCGCGTCCTGGCCGCCGGCCGGGACGATCGCGTCCGCGGCTGCCGCACGCAGGTGCACGCCGTCCGCGTCCGACCACCACTGGCCGGGCAAGCCTGCGAAGGACGTCGGGGACTCCGGGACCCAGTGCAGCGTCGTGAGCGTGAGCCAGCCGTGCTGCTCGCGCAGGGTGCGCTCGCGCTCGGCGTGCCACGCCGACCACGCGGCCGCGGCGGTCCCCGTCGCCGAGCCGTCGTCCTGCTCGACGGGCGCGCCCGTGGGGGCCGACGCCGTGTGGCGGCCGCGCGTGGTGACGCCTGCCGGGGACGTGGTGCTCGTCGTCATGATGCTCCTTCGGGGCTGGAGGTCGGGCGGTGGTCGGACAGGTCGGGGCTGGGCCCGGTCGGGCCGGGCCGGGCCGGGTCAGGCGGAGTGCGACGGGGCGGCGGACGCAGCGCCGGTGGCGGTACCCGCACCCACCTCGGGGCGCGAGAGCCCCAGGTGGTCGCGGAGCGTCGTGCCCGTGTACTCGGTGCGGAACGAGCCCCGCTCCTGGAGCAGCGGCACGACCTGGTCGAGCACGTCGTCGAGGCCCGTCGGCGTCAGGTGCGGCACGAGGATGAAACCGTCGGACGCGTCCTCCTGCACGTGGCGGTCGATGTCGTCGGCAACCTGCTGGGCCGTGCCGACGAACCCGCCGCGACCCGACACCTCGATCACGAGGTCCCGGATGGACCATCCGTTGGCCGCGGCTTTCTCGCGCCACGCCCGGACGACGGGTGCCGGGTCCTTGATGTGCCGGACACGTCCGCGCGTGATGTTGAGGTGGTCGAGGTCGGGCTCGACGTCGGGCAGCGGCCCCTCGGGGTCGTACGCCGTGAGGTCCCGCCCCCAGACCTGCTCCAGGAAGGCGATCGCCGTCCGCCCCGGGACCTGCTGGAGCCGGATCTCCCGCGCACGCTCGGCGGCCTCCTCGGCCGTGTCCCCCAGGACGACGACCGTCGCGGGGAGGATCTTGAGCGAGTCGCGGTCACGACCGTGCGCCGCGAGGCGGGACTTCACGTCGGCGTAGAACGCCTGGCCGTCCTCGAACGCGGAGTGCGCGGAGAAGATCAC
The DNA here is from genome assembly GCF_042887685.1 of Oerskovia sp. NPDC057915. Classification (NCBI taxonomy): domain Bacteria; kingdom Bacillati; phylum Actinomycetota; class Actinomycetes; order Micrococcales; family Cellulomonadaceae; genus Oerskovia; species Oerskovia sp. NPDC057915. Next base: position 60,545 of record NZ_JBHVOS010000005.1, read on the forward strand.
GTCGGCCGTCGCGGCGGCGAAGTCGCGCCCGTCGGCCGAGTCGCCCGCCTGGAACAGGACGGGGTGTCCCTGAGGCCCGCGGGGGGTCTCGAAACGCCCAGCCACGTCGAAGTGCTTGCCCTGGTGCTCGAACGCGCGCACGGCCCCCGTCCGCACGACCTCGTCCGCGTCGACCGCCTCGTCGTCCCACGAGTCCCACAGCTGCCGGGCCAGGGCGACGAGCTCGCCCGCGCGCTCGTACCGTTCCTCGTAGGGCAGGAAGCCGCCGCGGCGGAAGTTCGCCCCCGTGAAGGCGTCGGGGCTCGTGACCAGGTTCCAGGCCGCGCGCCCTCCGGACAGGAGGTCGAGCGTCGCGAACTGGCGGGCCAGCTCGTAGGGCTCGTTGAACGTCGTGTTGACGGTGCCCGCGAGGCCCAGGCGGTCGGTGACCGCGGCGAGCGCCGCCAGGACCGGGAGCGTGTCGGGACGGCCGACGACGTCGAGGTCGTGGATCTGCCCCTTGTGCTCGCGCAGGCGCAGGCCCTCGGCGAGGAAGAAGAAGTCGAGCTTCGCGGCCTCGGCGCGGCGAGCGAGGTGCTCGAACGACGCGAAGTCGATCTGGCTGCGCGAGGCCGGGTCGCTCCACACGGTGGTGTTGTTGACGCCCGGGAAGTGGACGCCCAGGTGGATCTGCTTGCGGGGTCGGCCGTCGTTCGAGCGGGCCGGCGAGGCGGGGGTGGGGTGCGTCATGGTGGGGTTCCTCAGGCGATCGCGGCGGCGTAGCGGTTGGCGGGGCGTGCGAGCCCCAGGGTGTCCCGCAGGGTCGTGCCCGGGTAGGTCGACCGGAAGACGCGGGCCTCCTGGAGCAGCGGCACGACGCCGTCGACCAGCGCGTCGAGGTCCGTGCGGAGCGAGGACGGACGGATCGTGAACCCGTCGGCCGCGCCGGCGTCGAACCACTCCTCGACGACCTCGGCGAGGTCACGGGCCGTGCCCACGTGCGTGAGCGAGTCGGTGTCCCACGTGATGCCCTCGAGACCTTCGAGCAGGTCGAGGCGCGCCTGGGCGCTGGCCCGGTCCTGCCCGATCACGGCGTAGAGGTCGACGAGGACGCGCAGGTCGTCGGGGTTGCGACCCGCGGCCGCGGCCTCGGCCCGCACCTGGTCGCGCAGCGCCCTGGCCGCGTCGAGCGTCGTGGCCCGCACCCGCACGACGTCGGCACGGCGACCGGCGAGGGCGAGAGCCTCCGCGGAGTCCGCGCGCACGACGACCGGGGGCTGCGCCTGGGGCGAGCGGGGCGTGATCGAGGGGCCCTTCACGGCGAAGCGGACGCCGTCGTAGTCGACGTAGTGCACCTTGTCGCGGTCGATGAACCGCCCCGACGGGACGTCGCGGATCTCGGCGTCGTCCTCCCAGCTGTCCCAGAGGCGGCTCACGACCTCGATCGCCTCCTCGGCCTCCGCGACCGCGTCCACGTCGCCCTGAGCCTCCTTGCGCCCGAACAGCGCCGCGGCCGCGTCGGTCGTCGACCAGCCCACCTGCCACGCGGCCCGGCCAGTGCTCACGTGGTCGATCGTCGCGATCGCCTTGGAGACGTGGAAGGGCTCGGTGTGGGTCGTGTCGACGGTCGCGACCAGGCCGATCCCGGTCGACCGGGGGGCGAGGCGCGACGCCACGAGCGCGGCGTCGAGCCGGCCGCGGAGCGTCGTGTTGCGCGTGGGCTGGAGCGAGAACGTGTCGTCGAACAGCGCGAAGTCGAGCACGCCGCGCTCGGCGGTCGCGACGAGCTCCTGGAGCCGGTGCGCGTCGAACAGGCGCGGCGACTGCGAGCCCACGGCCCGCCACGCCCCCGCTCGCGCCCCGGCGTCGGACAGGTCGACGCCGAGGTGCACCGAGCGGCGCGGGCGCTCGTCGAGCAGGGAGTCGAGGCCGGCCAACGCGTCGAGGTCTTCCTCGACGGACCGCGACGCGGGCTGCTCGTCGGGCTGGGCGGTCGGCTGGGACGTGGGGGCGAAGAGCGGGGTCAGGTTCGAGTCAGGCATGGGTCGTTCCACTCCGGGAGGTCGGGTGCGGGGTCGCTCGGCCGCTGCCGCAGGGGTCGGCGGACGGCCACGACGGGTCGCGAGAACACGGTGGGGTGCAGCGGGTGGACCGCCGGGCGCGGCGACGTGGCACCGTGGCCGGCCGTGGATCGGCATGCCGCGGCGACCCGGTCAGGGGCGAGGCGGTTCAGGGGCGAGCCGGGGCGGCTCGGGAGGCGTCAGGAGGAGCGCAGGCTCAACAACAGACGCGGCCCGGGACGACGGGGCGCCCGGGGGAACAACACATTCGACGTGCGAGGGCCGACGGAGCCGTCACGAGGACGGGCGCGGTGCTGGTGTCCACGGGCCCTCCTCTGCTCGTCGTGCTGCGGTGTGCGGCCGACGGGGCGTCTGCCGATGGCCCGGAATGTATGCCTGGGCACCGGGCGTGTCAACGACTTGGACGAACCGTCCGCATTCTGGACCGAATTAGTAGAGATTGCACCAGGAACCGGTCCGAAACGGACACCACCTTCGTCGAGTGCGGAGCAGCTGTCGTCGTCGCCGGTGATCCGCAGCCGCAGCTCCGCACTCAGCGGAAGAAGAGTCAGCGCGGCGTCATCCGGATTCCGCCGTCGAGGCGGATCACCTCGCCGTTGAGCATGGGGTTCTCGACGATCGCGCGCACCAGGCGCGCGAACTCCTCGGGGCGACCGAGCCGGCGCGGGTGCGGCACCTGGGCCGCGAGCGACTCCTGCGCCTCGGGCGGCAGCGATGCCATCATGGGCGTGCTGAAGATGCCGGGCGCGATCGCCATGACCCGGATGCGCCTGTCGGCGAGGTCGCGGGCGAGCGGGAGCGTCATCGCGGCGACCCCGCCCTTCGACGCCGCGTAGGCGGCCTGGCCCACCTGACCGTCGAACGCCGCGACCGACGCGGTGTTCACGATCACGCCGCGCTCCTCGGGCTCGTCGTGCGCCTCCCCACCCGCGTCGCCGCCGGTGACACCCAGGTCGACCATGCGCTCGGCCGCGAGCCGCGCGACGTTGAACGACCCGACCAGGTTCACGGTCACGACCTTCTGGAAGGACGCGAGGTCGTGCACGCCGCCCTTGCCGAGGACGCGTCGCGCGAGCACGATCCCCGCGCAGCTCACGGCGACGTGCAGGCCGCCCAGGTCGGCGGCGGCGTCGAGCGCGCGGGACACGTCGTCCTCGCGCGTGACGTCGGTGGGCACGAACCGGACCGCGTCGCCCAGGGCGTCTGCGAGCGCCTCGCCGGGCGAGCCCGCCAGGTCCGCGACCACGACGCGCGCCCCCGCGCCGACCAGCTCCTCGACGGTCGCCCGCCCCAGGCCCGACGCCCCTCCGGTCACCAGCGCGACCTTGCCCGCGATCTCCACGTCCCACTCCTTCGTCGACGGTCCGGGCAGCGTAGCCCGGAGTCGAGGAGGTCCGCAGGGCCGGGCGCCGCCGTCGGGCTGGCCGAGCGTGCCGGGCTGGGTGGCGCGAGGATGAGGCATGCTGCTCGCCGAGGTCGCCGCCACGTCCGACGCCGTCGCCGCCACCCGCTCGCGCCTCGCCAAGCGTGCGGCCCTGGCCGACCTGCTGCGCCGTGCCACGTCGGGCGGGGATGCGGACGACCCCGGGGACGACGTCGAGATCGTCGTGTCCTACCTCGCGGGCGAGCTGCGGCAGCGCCGCACGGGTCTCGGCTGGGCGTCGCTGCGGTCGCTGCCCCCGCCCGCGGCGACCCCGACGCTCACGGTCGCGGCGGTCGACGCGACGTTCGAGGAGATGGCGGCGCTCGCGGGGCCGGGCTCGGACACCGCCCGGTCCGCCGCGGCGGCGGCGCTGTTCGCGGCGGCGACCGAGCGCGAGCAGTCGTTGCTGCGCGGGCTCGTCGCGGGTGACCTGCGGCAGGGTGCGCTCGACGCCCTGGTCGTGGACGCTGTCGCCGAAGCTGCGGGCGTCCCGGTCGACGCGGTGCGGCGTGCGGTCATGCTGCGCGGGGCGACAGGTCCGGTCGCGCGGGCCGCGCTCGCAGCCTCCGGCCCGACGGCGGCGCTCGCCACCCTCGACGGCTTCGGCCTCGAGGTGGGTCGCCCCGTGCGGCCCATGCTCGCGCAGTCGGCCCCCGACGTGGCGGGGGCGTTCGAGAAGCTCGGTGTCCCGCCCGCGGCGGACGACCCGGGACACCGGGTGTCGGTCGACGTGAAGCTCGACGGCATCCGCATCCAGGTCCACCGCGACGGCCACGAGGTGCGGGTGTTCACGCGCTCGCTCGACGACATCACCCCGCGGGTCCCCGAGATCGTCGCGGATGCGCGCTCCCTGGCCTCGGAGCGGTTCGTGATGGACGGTGAGGCCCTCGTCGTCGGGCCGGACGGGGTGGCCCGGCCGTTCCAGGAGACGGCCGCGCGCTCGGCCACGCGGGACGCCCCCGGTGCGGGCGGCGGAGCAGGTGGCGGGGCAGACGCAGGGGCGGGCGAGGCCGCGCTCGCCGGGGCGCTCGCGCTCCGCCCGTACTTCTTCGACGTGCTGCACGCCGACGGCCACGACCTGATCGACGCCCCGCTGCACGAGCGGCTCGACGTGCTCGACCGGGTCGCGGGGTCGTTCACGGTCCGTCGCCTGAGGACCTCCTCCCCCGGCGCCGCGGAGGAGTTCTTCGCCGAGGCCGTGCGCGAGGGTCAGGAAGGCGTGGTCGTGAAGTCGCTCGACGCGCCCTACGCGGCCGGGCGACGCGGCGCCGGGTGGGTCAAGGTCAAGCCCCGGCACACGCTCGACCTCGTGGTGCTCGCGGTCGAGTGGGGGTCGGGCCGCCGGACGGGGCTGCTGTCCAACATCCACCTGGGCGCGCGCGACCCCCAGGGCGGGTTCGTGATGCTGGGCAAGACGTTCAAGGGCATGACCGACGAGATGCTGCGCTGGCAGACCGAACGCTTCCTCGCGCTCGAGACCTCTCGGTCCGACCACGTCGTGCACGTGCGCCCCGAGCAGGTCGTCGAGATCGCGTTCGACGGGCTCCAGCGGTCCACGCGCTACCCCGGCGGGCTCGCGCTGCGGTTCGCGCGCGTGCTGCGCTACCGCGACGACAAGACCGCCGACGAGGCGGACACGATCGAGGCGGTCAGGGCGCTCGCGTGAGCGCCGCGACCCGCGACCTGCGCGCCGACCGACCGAGAGGACCCCAGCCATGACCGACGACCGCACCGCCGTCCCGCCCAGCGACCTCACGCCGCGCATCGGCAAGGTCGCGACGCGCGAGCTCGCCCACCACGGGTACACGCGCTACGAGGACCTCACGCGCGCGACCACCAAGGAGCTGCTCGCGATCCACGGCGTCGGGCCGAAGGCGATCCGCATCCTGGGCGAGGAGCTCGCCGAGCGGGGGTCGGGGTTCCGGGAGGCGTGACGCGGGGCTCCCGGCACGAGCCCGTCACGTACCTCGCGCCGGCCACGCAGGACCTCGCCTCAGGACCGGATGCTCTCCCGAGGTCCTGCGAGCTCGCCGAGCGCAGCGGCCTGCGCCCCGGTGAACGGCAGGTCGAACGTCAGGAGCGCGTGCGCGGCGCGGCGGACCAGCAGCGCGACCCGCTCCGACTGGTCGGTGATCGCGCACTCCTCGTCGCTCAGGGCGATGTCGAGCTCGGTCGCGGACCTGTCGATCCCGACGTTCAGGACGCCCTCGCGGACGTCGTCCTCCTCGCCGTCCTCGACCTCGCCGTCCCACTCGGCCTGCGACAGCACGACGACCGCGACCAGCCCCAGCACGTCGGGGCGTTCGAGGGGGCTCCCGAGGGCCGCGTAGAGCTGCTTGCTCGCCTCGATCCCGGCGCCGGTCCACCCGTCGCGGGCCTCGACCGGCGCTCCCTGCTCCGCCGCGATCGACGAGGCGTCGACGTCGACCCACCCGTACTCGGGATCGAGGTGGAACATCTGGGCGGCGGGATCCCCCGCGACGCTCGGCCAGGCCTTCTCGCGCCGCGTGCCGAGGCTCACGAGGACGTCCTTCCAGATCATGCGGTTCAGCGGGTCCCTCCACCTCTCGACGTCCCAGCGGTCGGCGAGGTAGCCCTCCGGGTCAGGGGTCTCGTACGGCGCGACGGCGGGCGACGAGTCGTAGGACCGCAGGTACGACGGGTCGGCCACGACGCGCGCGACTGCCTCCGGACCGGCGACGACGACCGCGTCGACCGTCCGCAGAAAGCGGCGACGCGCGAACGGCCGGCCCGGGCCGGTGAACGGGATCTCGCCCGCGAAGCGCGCGGCGGCCTCGGTGTCGAGCAGGTCGTACGCCCGCTCGAGCTGCTCCTTGGCCTTCGCGAGCACCTTGGGGTCCATCGTCGCCGCGGCCTGGAGCCAGGCCTGCGTGCTCGACGGCGTCACGCGCCCGCCGTACGGGGCGAGCACCGTCCACAGCTCGTCCCACGTGGACGGGTCGGACTTCTTGCGGAACAGCGAGCCGAACAGCGCCATCAGGGCATCCTCACGTAGGCCGGGGTCCGCGACAGCGTAGCCGGGCCACCCGGGGTGAGCGGCGCCGTCGGGCCGTGGAGGGCTCGTCCGCCCACCGGCGCGCCACGGCCGTACCGTCAGCTCGCCACGGCCGTACCGTCAGGCCGTGATGACGTCGATGACCTCGGTGTCGTCGTGCCGGCGGGCCAGCGCCGTCACGACGGGCGGCTTGGGCACGGGCGGCTGCGCCTTGACGCCGGTGCTCTTGCTGCGGCGCGGGCGCGTCGGCACCGGCACGCCCAAGGACTTGAAGACCTTGCGCAGCTCGGCCTCGGTCCAGCCCGCGGCGAGCGCGTCGGAGAAAGCCGCGGCGTACTCCTGCTCGGCCTCCTCGAGCTGCGCCTTGGCCGCTGCGACCTGCTCGGCCCGCTCGGCCAGGACGCGGCCCGAGTCCATGCGGTGCTCGAGGAGGTCGCGCAGCCGTGCCTCGTACGTGGTCGCGGTGTCGTCGTCGCTCATGCCACCAACCTAGGGCCTGACCTGCACGGTCGCCAGGATCGCGAGGTGATCGGTCCCGGGGATCGTGACGGGCCCGACGTCGTCTACCCGCATGCCCTCGTCGACCACCACGTGGTCGAGGTCCACGAGCGGCGGGTAGCGGCGGTCGGCGGGCCACGACAGGTTCACGCCGTCCCCCGCGAGACGGGTCGCGTCCGCGAAACGGTCGCCGAGCAGGTCGCGGAACGCCGCGTGGTCGTAGGACGCGTTGAAGTCGCCGAGCAGGATCTGCGGCATGGGATCGGTGTGCGCCTCGTCGCGCAGCAGCGCGAGGTCGTCCGTCCACAGGTCGACCGCGCCGGGTGTGGGCGGGTGCGGGTGCACGGCCGTGACCCGTACGGACGTCCCGTCCACCCCGACGACGGCGCTCGGCTGGTGGAACCGGCTCGCCACGCCGTCGCGTCCGTCGGTCAGCGGGGTCGCGCTCCACAGGCCGCTGCCCGCCGCACCCTCGGTCGGGTGGACCCTCGTCCACGCGTACGGCAGCGCCTCCTCGATCCCGGCCTCCACGAGAGCGGCCTCGAACTCGTCGCTCAGCTCGACCACGCTCAGCAGCTCGACCTTCTCCTCACGCACCGCCTCGACCACCGCCCGCGCGTCGGCGCGCCCGTAGAGGACGTTGACCGCCATGACGCGCAGCGTCCCGTCGGCCCCGGCCTCGATGCCCGGGCCCGGCACGAAGAACGGCAGGAGCCACACCGCGTGCACGACGACCATCAACCCGGCGACCGCGCTGAGCACCCAGCGCCGCCTGCTCAACGAGAGCAGCAGCACCAAGAGCGCCGCCAGGGCGACCCACGGCGTGACCGACACGAGCTGCACGAGGGGCGAGACGCCGTCGAACCCCAGAGCCCGGACCAGCGTGAGCGCACCCACCGGGACCAGGCACAGCGACAGCACGACCGTCCACACGACGGCACCCGCACGCCGCACCCTCGACGGCGGACGCTCCTCGGTCGGGGCGCGCGCGCTCACGGCGCGACCTGCACGGTGACCGCGAGCGCCCGGTGGTCCGATCCGGGGACGACGAGCGAGTCGAGGTCGTCGACCCGCATGCCCGCGTCGACCACGACGTGGTCGAGGTCGAGGAACGTCGGGACCCGCTCCCCGACGGGCCACGACAGGTTCAGGCCGCGCCCGGCCGTGCGGGTCGCGTCGTGGAAGCGGTCGCCCAGGACGGCGCGGAACGACGCGTGGTCGTACGTCGCGTTGAAGTCGCCCAGCAGCACCTGGGGCAGGGGCTCGTCGTGCGCGCGCCGGGCGAGGTCGGCCATCTCCTGGTGCCACACGCCCGTGATCTCGGGAAGCGGCGGGACGGGGTGGACGGCGGTCACGCGCACGGGCGACCCGTCCACGTCGACGGTGGCTGCGGGCATGGCGAACGTGCTCCACTCGCTCGTGTCGGGGTCGGTCAGCGCGGTCCGGCTCCACAGGCCGGCCAGGACCACCCCGCCAAGGACCCACAGCACCAGCCCGACGGCGCGCCCACCGGGGCGACGTCGGCTCGCCGAGGTGAGGGTGGGGTCGGGCGGGGTGGCCGGTGCGGGCGTGGAGGCGACGGTGGACCCGGCACCGCTCGTGCTGCCGCTCGTGCTGCCCGTGGTCCCGCTGGTCCCCGTGGCGTGGCTGTCCCCTGTCATGCAGCGACCCTATCGACGGGTTCGGGCCGTTCTGGGCCGGTCGGTCCCGGGCGACGGGCAGACCCCGTGCAGCGCAAGGAAGGATCCTGTGAACGGTGCCGTGACCGTCCTGGGGCAGCGCGCCTGTCTCCGAGACGCTGCCCTGTAGGCCTCGTCGCGCCTCACCACGCGAGATGCGGCCAACTGGGGTCCGGAACCCGCCCGGACCCCAGTTGGCCGCATCTCACGAACGCCGACGGGGCGGGGTGCGGAGACCAGGTCTCGCGCACCCCGCCCCGTCGGCGACTCAGCGACGAATTAGCCGAAGATGCCCGGCAGCGTCGCGCGGAACACCTGGTCGGCCTCGCTCAGCGGGATCGTGAAGATGCCCTCGACCTCGAGCGACTCGCCGGTCTCGGTGACCTCGGCGGGCTCGGTGCCGGTCTCGCCGATCCTGAGGACGGGCACGCCGCGCGCGACGCACGCGTCGACCAGCTTGGTCTCCTCACCGCGCGGCACGGCGACGAGCGCGCGGGCCGTGGACTCGGAGAACAGGGCCTCGAACGGGGTCACGCCGTCGCGGGCGGCGAGGCCGTCGATCGAGACCTTGGCGCCCGTGCCGAAGCGGAGCGACGCCTCGAGGAGGCCCTGGACCAGGCCGCCCTCGGAGAGGTCGTGCGCGGCGGAGACCAGGTCGTCCCGGCTCGCGTTGACGAGCACCTCGGCCAGGGCACGCTCGGCGGCGAGGTCGACCTGCGGGGGCACGCCGCCGAGGTGCTGGTGGACGACGTCGGCCCAGGCGGAGCCGTCGAGCTCGGGGCGGGTCGTGCCGAGGAGGTAGATCGCCTCCCCGGTCTCGCGCCAGCCGGACCCGGTGGCGTGCGCGACGTCGTCGAGCACGCCGAGGACGCCGACGACGGGCGTCGGGTGGATCGAGGAATCGATCTGCCCCGGCTCCCCCGTGCCGTTGTAGAGCGAGACGTTGCCGCCCGTGACCGGGACGCCGAGGGTCTGGCACGCGTCGGCCAGGCCTTCGATGGCCTCGACGAGCTGCCACATGGAGTCGGGGTCCTCGGGGGAGCCGAAGTTGAGGCAGTCGGTGATGGCGAGCGGGCGTGCGCCGGTCGTGGCGACGTTGCGGTACGCCTCGGCGAGCGCGAGCTGGGCACCCGTGCGCGGGTCGAGCTTGGCGTAACGGCCGTTCGCGTCGGTCGCGAGCGCGACCCCGAGCCCGGTGGTCTCGTCGACGCGGATGACGCCGCCGTCGTCGGGCTGAGCGAGGGCCGTGTTGCCCTGGACGAAGCGGTCGTACTGGTTGGTGACCCACTCCTTCGACGCGAGGTTGGGCGAGCCGAGCAGGCGCAGCGCGGTCGCGCGGAGCTCGTCGGCCGTCTCGGGACGTGCGAATCGCGCGGCGCCCTCCCCCGTCGAGATGCTGTCGGCGTTGAGGCCGTCCATCCACGTGGGGCGCGCATAGGGGCGGTGGTAGGTGGGGCCCTCGTGGGCGACCGACTTGGGGTCGACGTCCACGATGCGCTCGCCCTGGTGGTCGATCGTGAGGCGGCCGGTGCCGGTGACCTCACCGATGACCGAGGTCTCGACGTCCCACTTGCCCGTGATGGCGAGGAACTCGTCGAGCTTGTCGGGCGCGACGACCGCCATCATGCGCTCCTGCGACTCCGACATGAGGATCTCGCCCGCGTTGAGCGACGGGTCGCGCAGCAGGACCGAGTCGAGCTCGACGTGCATGCCGCCGTCACCGTTCGAGGCGAGCTCGGAGGTGGCGCACGAGATGCCGGCCGCGCCCAGGTCCTGGATGCCCTCGACGACGCGAGCCGCGTAGAGCTCGAGGCAGCACTCGATGAGGACCTTCTCCATGAACGGGTCGCCCACCTGGACCGAGGGGCGCTTGGCGGGCACGCCGTCCTCGAACGTCTCGGACGCGAGGATCGAGGCGCCACCGATGCCGTCGCCGCCCGTGCGCGCACCGAACAGGACGACCTTGTTGCCCACGCCCGAGGCGTTGGCGAGGTGGATGTCCTCGTGGCGCAGCACGCCGATGCACAGCGCGTTCACGAGCGGGTTGCCCTGGTACGAGGAGTCGAACACGAGCTCGCCGCCGATGTTCGGCAGGCCCAGCGAGTTGCCGTAGCCGCCGACGCCCGAGACGACACCGTGCACGACGCGCGCCGTGTCCGGGTGGTCGACCGCGCCGAAGCGCAGCTGGTCCATGACGGCCACGGGACGCGCACCCATCGAGATGATGTCGCGCACGATCCCGCCGACACCGGTCGCCGCACCCTGGTAGGGCTCGACGAAGCTCGGGTGGTTGTGGGACTCGACCTTGAACGTCACGGCCCAGCCGTCGCCGATGTCGACGACGCCCGCGTTCTCACCGATGCCGACGAGGAGGTGCTTCTTCATCTCGTCGGTCGTCTTCTTGCCGAACGTGCTCAGGTGCACCTTGGACGACTTGTACGAGCAGTGCTCCGACCACATGACGGAGTACATCGCGAGCTCGGCGGCCGTGGGGCGTCGCCCGAGGATGTCGCGGATGCGCTGGTACTCGTCCGGCTTGAGGCCGAGCTCCGCGAAGGGCTGCGCCTCGTCGGGGGTGGCGGCTGCGCGCTCGACCGTGTCGAGGTGCGGCCGGTGCTCGGAGGTCGCTGCGGCGGGCGTCGGGGCGTTGCTGGGGGCGGTCATCGAATCCCTCGGGGTGGCGTGCCAGCCGGCGCGTTTCGACGAGCGAGTCATCGAGGAGGCGACCGGCACGGGGCTGCACAGGTGCGGCCAGTTTACCGGCGGTCGGGAGCGGTGGGGTCGGGCGTCCACGAACGCGTGCGACGGGCGCTTCCCGGGCAGGTGGGTGGCCGGGTGCGGCCGCCTCGGCAGGCGGAGATAGCCTCGCACGGTGACCTCCCTCGTACGTCTCCCCCGCCCGCGCGCCACCCTGGTGGTGGGCACGGTCGTGGCGGTCCTGCTGACGGGCTGCTCCCTGCCCGACGGCGTCGCACCCGTCCGGCCCACGTCCGCGGCTTCCGAGGGGGCTGCGTCGGGAGAGCCCTCGCCGTCCCCGGCGACTGAGCGGCCCACGGTGACGAAGGTCCTCTCGGCCGACGGGATCGAGCTCGTGCTGACGGTGCCGCTCGGGACGGCTGACGAGGCTGACGGGGGCGGCCCCGGCGGCGGGGCCGACGGGGGCGATGGGGCTGACGGCGCCGGAGGCGAGCCCGTCACGGTCACCCCGGACGAGGACGGGTCGAGCCGTGTCGCGTTCGTCCTGCCCGCCGACGGGGCGACGACGGGCCCCTCGTCAGGGAGCACCCCGACCGGCGACACCGACGCCGTGAGCAGCGCGGTGCCCGCGACGCTCGACCTCGTCTCCCCTGCGGACGGCTCCCTGGTACGCAACAGCGACGCCAGCATCACCGTCCTCGACGCCGCGGGCACCCCGCTCGGTGGGCTGTCGGCGCCGGAGGCGACGGAGACGTCCGGGTCGGCGGGCCGTGCAGGGGTCGTGGTCGTGGCGCCGACCCGCGCGGAGGTGCACGCGAAGGCCTGGGGGGCGACGCCGTCGGGCAGCGGGGGCGACCAGGGCACGGACGGTTCCGAGACCGGGGGCGCAGCGGGTCCGGGAGGCTGGACCGTGACCACCTGGCTGGGGGCGCAGGGCGTGCGCAGCGCGACCTGGGGCGAGCGGGAGGGCGGACGCTCGCTCGCGGTGGACCCGACGCCGTGGGCGCGGCAGTCGGGCATCGTGGGCGAGGCGACGGCCTGGGCGCAGCTCGTCGCGAGCGAGCCCGAGGCCGCGTCCAGGACGATGCGCGACCAGTTCGACTGCCACGCCCTGGGTGCGACCGACAAGAAGACGTGGAACCTGGAGCCGTGGCGCCCGGACGTCGGGTTCCTCGCGATGGCCGCAGCCCGCTGCAACCCGACGCCCTAGCCGGGGCCCTCCTCGGTGCCGAGCATGCGGTGGGCGTCGAGAATCGGCGGAATCCGGACGCCAACCGCATGCTCGACCGACGCCAACCGCATGGTCGGCCCCTCGCCGGGCACCCGCTCAGTCGAGCCCCAGCATCTCCCTGACCGGTCCGACGCCGTGCAGCGTCACGTCGGGGCGCAGCACCTCCGGGCGCGCGTCCCAGTCCTCGCGGTCGAGGCGGTACCGGACGTCGCCCGCGGGCTTGCCCTCGCGGGCGAGCGTCGCCGTGCCGTTGGGCCGGTACCCGATCTTGCGCGTGACGCCGTTCGAGGGGCCGTTGTCCTCCCAGGCCGACGTCGTGGCCGTCCGGGCGTCGAACCCCGTGAAGAGGAGCTCGAGGATCATGAGGCGGGCCAGCGTGCCGACGCCCGCACCCTGGTGCCGGCGCCCCAGCCACGAGCCCGACTCCGCCGTGCGGGTCACGGGGAAGTCGGTCGCGGTGAGGGCCTGCACGCCCAGCACCTCGCCGTCGCGGACCACGGCCAGCTCGATCGCCCACGACGCGGGCGCGATCCGCGACGCCGCGCCCCACTGGTAGGCCAGGATGCTGCGGCCGACCTCGACCGCGGTTCCGCGCGACCACGGGAACACGAAGGGCATGAACCCCTCGTCGTGGATCCCCTCGCCGCCGACGACCGCGAGCCGGTACAGGAGGTCCTCGTCCAGGTGACGCAGCTCGAGATCTCCGGAGACGACGCGCAGCCCCGACGGGGGCCAGAGCTCGGCGCGCGTGGGCCGCGCGGGGCCGGGGGCGGGGGCGGGGCCGGGTTCTGCCGGTGAGGGGGCGTCGGGGCTGGTGTCGGGGGCAGGGACGGCTGCGGGGTCGGGTGCCATCGGAGCATCCTGGCCGGGTGCCCCGGGTGCGTCAACAGGTTTGCCCCGTCCCGCTCGCGACGGGTTGGGCCGGACGCACGACGGGACCCGCCGGCCCGAGCTGACGGCTGGTGGTCGTCAGGTCGAGCGGGCGGGTCCCGGGTTCCCTCGGCGGCGGTACCGCTCCGCCGTCGGTCCGAGGTCGTTCGTGCGGCAGTGTCGTGCGGTCGAGCACGGGGTTGGGGTCGTCGTGGGTCGGATGACGACCTCAACCCCGTGCTCGGCACCGTGACGACGGGCGTCAGCGCCTCGCGATCCTCGACCCGCCGCGTGCCGCCGCCTTCGCCGCGGCCTTCTCGCGGGCCTTGATCGACTTCTCGCTCACGGGCTCGTCGCCGCTCGCGCGCAGCTGCCGGTAGTACTCGCGGGCCTCGTCCTGGCGGACCTGCTCGGCGCCCGACGCGATCTTGGCGCGCAGGTGCTCGGGGCCGTAGCCCCAGGCGTCGACGAGGTCCTGGGCGTGCGGCCGCAGTCGCGCGACGAGGCGGTCGACGTACCCGCTGACGGTGCGCGCACGCTGCGCGGACAGACGCCCGTTGACGAGGTACCACGCGAGGTTGCGCTCGATGGTCGTGAGCCCGAACAGGTCGCGCACCCACGTGAGGACCTGGCGCGTGCCCGCGTCCTCGATCGTGTCGAGCGCCTGCGTGAACGCCTCCCAGTGCAGCAGGTCGGCGTGCGCCTTCGCCATCTCGATGAGCTCGTGCTGGTGCTCGTTGAAGAGCTCGGCGGCCTTCTCAGGGGTGGCCTTCTGGGCCGGGCGCAGGGCTGCGGCGACGTCGGCGACCATGGTCTCGACGCGGTCGGTCAGCAGGTCGCGCTGGTTGCCGACGTCCTTGAGGTGCCCGACGGCGCGGCGCGGGTCGCCCACGTCCGCGAGGGTCTGCGCGGCGCGCTTGAGGGGCGTGCGGTGCAGCGCGGCGTCGGCGGCCTGCTCGACGACGAACCGGGCCATCTGCCCGGGGGTGATGTCCTTGAACTCCTTGCCGTAGTCGGCCAGGAGCCGCTTGGCGACGAGCTGGAGCAGGACCGTGTTGTCGCCCTCGAACGTGACGTACACGTCCATGTCGGCACGCAGGCTCGTGAGCCGGTTCTCGGTGAGGAACCCGGCGCCGCCGCAGGCCTCGCGGGCCTCCTGGAGCGTGTCGAGCGCGAACCAGGTGCTGAGCGGCTTGAGCGAGGCCGCCATGGTCTCGAGGTCCTCGCGCGAGGAGGGGGTGTCGTTCTCGCCCGAGAACACGGTGTCGAACAGGTCGAGCAGGCGGTCGTGCGCGAAGTGCATCGCGTACGTCTGCGCGATGCGCGGGATCAGTCGGCGCTGGTGCGTGCCGTAGTCGAGGATCACGACCTCGTCGACGGCCGAGGCGCCGTTGAACTGGCGGCGCTGGTTGCCGTAGGTCACGGCGGTCGCGAGGCCCAGCTTCGACGCGGTGATCGCGGCGCCGTCGAGCGAGACGCGGCCCTGGACGAGCGAGCCGAGCATCGTGAAGAAGCGGCGCCCGGGGCTGTCGATCGGCGAGGTGTAGGTGCCGTCCTCGGCGACCTGACCGTAGCGGGCCAGGAGGTTCTCGCGCGGGACGCGCACGTGCGTGAAGTGCAGGCGACCGTTGTCGATGCCGTTGAGCCCGCCCTTGAGCCCGTCGTCCTCCCCGCCGACGCCGGGCAAGAACGCACCGGCCCCTCCGTCAGCAGTGGTCTCGCGGATGGGCGCGTAGAACGCGTGGACGCCGTGGTTGACGCCGTTCGTCACGAGCTGCGCGAAGACGACCGCCGCGGTCCCGTTGACGGCCGCGTTGCCGAGGTAGTCCTTCCACGCCCCGCGGAACGGGGTGTGGACGACGAACTCCTGCGTCGCGACGTCGTAGGTCGCGGTGGTCGCGATCGAGGCGACGTCCGAGCCGTGGCCCGTCTCGGTCATGGCGAACGCGCCCGGCACGGAGGCGTCCATCGCGGCCGGGAGCAGGCGGTCCTGCTGCTCGGGCGTGCCGAGGTGCAGGATCGCCGCGGCGAACAGGCCCCACTGGACGCCCGCCTTGATCTGGAGCGAGGGGTCGGCGGCGACGAGCTCCTCGAACCCGGCGAGGTTGCCGCCCGCGTCGTCCTGCCCGCCGAGCCGTGTGGGGAACCCGCGGTGCACCTGCCCGATCTCGACGAGCTGCTTGACCTGGTCCATGACGCGCTCGCGGTGCTCGGTGAGCGAGAGCCCCTCGACGCGCTGGAAGCGCTCCTCGCCGGCGGTCGCGCGCGCCTTGGCGCGCAGGTCCGCCCAGCGGCCCAGGAGCTGGTGGGAGAGGTCGGCCACGTCGATGCGGACCTCGCCCGCGGGCATCGGGGGTGTGACGCCTGCGGCGGGGATCGAGGTGGAGGTGGCTGCGCCGTCGCCGCGGGTGTCGCGGGCGGTGGTGCGGTCTGAGGTGGTGGTCATCGGGACTCCTGTGTGCCGGTGGTTGCCATGAGGGAGGTTCAGAGGTCGTCGGTCGAGGGGGTGGCGTCCGCGGCGGGCGTCGAGCCGCGCCCGCGGGCCATGACCCCGACGGGTCCGCCCCACAGCCAGGCGGCGACGCGCTCGGTGAGCTCGTCGCGGTCGGGGGCGTCGGGGCCGTCGTGGTTCCCGAGCCACCACTCGCCGGCGCCGCGCACGAACCCGACGGCTCCTGCGGCCCACGCGGCGGCGTCGGCGGGGCTCACGTCGGTCGCCCGGGTGAAGGGCTGGGCGACCAGCTGGGTCACGGAGTCGAGGAACGCCGCGAGGGGCGCGGAGGCGGTGCGGGCCGTGCCGTCGGTGCCCGCGATCGCGCCCGTGCGGGTCACGAAGTAGTAGACGTTGGGTGAGCTCGCGATCATCTCGAGGTACACGCCGACCATGGCGCGCAGCGCGCGGCGCGGGGTCTCGGCGGACTCCGCGGCCTGGGTCAGGGCGTCGTGCATCTGCCCGACGACCGAGGCGCCGATCGCGATCTGCAGCCCCGTCTTGTCCTCGAAGTAGCGGTAGATGATCGACTTGGACGTGCCCGAGGCCGCCGCGATCTCGTCCATGGAGACCCCGGGGCCACCCTTGTGGACGGCCTTGCGGGCCGCGTGCACGAGCTCGGCGCGACGGATGGCGCGGTGGTCGTCCCAGCGGGTCGAGCGGCCGTCGGTCACGGGGGCAGGGGGCGGGGTGCGTCCGGGGTCGCGAGAGAGCACGGCAGTGCGGGGTCTCCCGGCTCGTCCGTTCGTGTCGCCGTTGATCACGCAGTCCTCCAGTGGTGCCCGACGTCGGTGTCGTCCCTGGTCGTCCGTCCGGCGGTCCGCGAGTGGCCGGCCGGGCGGCGCCCTCTCGAGGCGGGGACCGCCGGGGCGCAGGGAGCGAGGGGTGTGACCCACCTCACGGTACCGAGAGTATCAGGTACTGTGGGTCTTGGACACCGCGTGGATCGCGCCCGCGGTCCCCACCCTCAGCAACGACGCGAGAGAGAGCAGGCGAAGTGGCCACCCCGAAGACACCCCAGACCACCACCCCCGGAACCGACGAGCGGCCGGAAGCGCAGCCCGTCGAGCAGCCCGG
This sequence comes from Oerskovia sp. NPDC057915, assembly GCF_042887685.1. Classification (NCBI taxonomy): domain Bacteria; kingdom Bacillati; phylum Actinomycetota; class Actinomycetes; order Micrococcales; family Cellulomonadaceae; genus Oerskovia; species Oerskovia sp. NPDC057915. The sequence goes on from NZ_JBHVOS010000005.1 coordinate 77,587, forward strand.
GCGCACGCCCGCCCCTCGCGACGCCTACGTCCTGGGCGGCAACCGCATCCCGTTCGCCCGCGCGGGCGGCAAGTACACGGGAGCCGGCAACCAGGACATGTTCACGGCGGCCCTCGAAGGGCTCGTGGCCCGCTACGGCCTCCAGGGCGAGCGCCTGGGCGAGGTCGTCGGCGGTGCCGTCCTCAAGCACTCGCGCGACTTCAACCTGGTCCGCGAGTCCGTCCTCGGGTCGTCGCTCTCGCCCCAGACCCCCGCGTTCGACCTCCAGCAGGCGTGCGCGACGGGCCTCGAGGCCGTCGTGACCGTGTCCAACAAGATCCGCCTCGGGCAGATCGAGTCGGGCGTCGCGGGCGGCTCCGACACCGTGTCCGACGCCCCGATCGCGGTGAGCGAGGGGCTGCGCAAGGCGCTGCTCAAGGCCAGCCACGCCAAGACGCTCGGGGCACGCCTCAAGGCGTTCGCCGCCGTGCGCCCGGGCGACCTGGCACCGTCGACGCCCAGCACGGGAGAACCTCGCACGGGGCTGTCGATGGGTGAGCACCAGGCGATCACCACCGCCGCCTGGGGCATCACGCGCGAGGCGCAGGACGAGGTCGCCCTGAACAGCCACCTGAACCTCGCCGCCGCGTGGAAGGACGGGTTCTTCGACGACCTCGTGACCCCGTTCCGCGGCCTCACGCAGGACCAGAACATGCGCGCCGACTCGTCCGCCGAGAAGCTCGCGTCGCTCAAGCCGGTCTTCGGCAAGCACCTCACGCCGAGCGCGCCCACGCACGGGGCCGCGGCGCGCGGCACCTCGGGCGGAGCCGCGGAGCACGCCCTGCCGACGGGGCCCACGATGACCGCCGGCAACTCGACGCCCCTGACCGACGGCGCGTCCGTCGTCCTGCTCGGCTCCCGCGAGTGGGCCGCAGAGCACGACCTGCCCCTCCTCGCCCGCGTGGTCGACGCCGAGTCCGCCGCGGTCGACTTCGTCCACGGTCACGAGGGGTTGCTCATGGCGCCGGCGCACGCAGTTCCCCGCCTGCTGGCCCGCAACGGTCTGGCGCTCGAGGACTTCGACTTCTACGAGATCCACGAGGCCTTCGCCTCGACCGTCCTGACGACCCTGGCCGCGTGGGAGGACGACGACTACTGCCGGACCGAGCTCGGCCTCGACGGCGCGTTCGGGTCGATCGACCGGACGCGCCTCAACGTCCACGGCTCGTCGCTCGCTGCAGGGCACCCGTTCGCCGCGACCGGCGGGCGCATCGTCGCGACGGCCGCGAAGCTCGTGGCCGACAAGGCCCGCGAGACGGGCCGCCCGGCCCGCGTGCTCATCTCGATCTGCGCTGCGGGCGGCCTGGGCCTCGCCGCGATCCTCGAGAGCGCGAGCCCGGCCACCACGACCGCACAGAGCACCGAGAGCTGAGGGAGCCCACCATGACCGACAAGTACCTGTCCGCCGTGAACTCCGGCTTCACCAAGACGCTCGCCAAGAAGCTCGGCCTGCCCCGCCCTGCCGTGCTGCGCCGCTACCGTCCCGGCGACCCGCTGGTGCCCGGCCCGGTGCTCGTGATCGGCGAGCCCGGCTCGGCCAAGGACACGAACGCCGTCGCGCAGGCCCTGCTCGGGTGGGACCTCGACGTCCGGCAGAACGCGGGCGACGGGGAGACCCGGTGGGGGGCGGTCGTCGTGGTCCTGACGGGCGCCACCAGCCCGGCGGACTTCTCCGCCCCCGTGCTCGAGCTCGGCGCGAACCTGCGCCGCCTCGCGCCGGGCGGCCGCGTCGTGACCGTCTCGCGTGCACCGGCCGACGACGACACACCCCTCCTCGCGGCGACCCGCCAGGGCGTCGACGGGTTCCTGCGCTCGCTCGCCAAGGAGCTCCGTGCGGGCGCGACGGCCAACGGCATCCAGCTCACGGACGGCGCCGCACCGGACTCGACGTCGGCCCTGGCCACGCTGCGGTTCTTCCTGTCGGGGAGCTCGGCGTTCGTCGACGGGCAGCTCCTGCACGTGGGCCCCGCCGCGACCGAGGCCACGACCGACTGGGACCGACCCCTCGCAGGGCGCGTCGCGGTCGTGACGGGTGCGGCCCGCGGGATCGGCGCGGCCATCGCCCGCACGCTCGCCCGCGACGGCGCCACGGTCGTCGTGGTCGACGTCCCCGCCGCGGGCGAGTCCCTCGCGAAGGTCGCCAACGAGATCAAGGGCACGGCCCTGCAGCTCGACGTGACGGCCGAGGACGCGGGAGCCCGCATCCTCGAGCACGCCCGGACACGCCACGGCGGCCTGCACATCCTGGTCCACAACGCCGGGATCCTGCGCGACAAGCTGCTCGCCAACATGTCCCCCGACAAGTGGGACGCCGTGATCGCGGTCAACCTGCTCTCCCAGCTGCGGATCAACGAGTACCTGCTGGGTGCGAACGGATTCTCGGAGGCCCCGCACATCGTCTCGCTCGCCTCGACGAGCGGCATCGCGGGCAACCGTGGGCAGACGAACTACGGCGCCTCCAAGGCCGGGGTCATCGGGCACACGCGGGCGACCGCCCGCCTCCTGGCCCCGCTCGGCGGCTCGGCCAACGCGGTCGCGCCCGGGTTCATCGAGACCGACATGACGGCCTCGATCCCGCTCGTCCAGCGTGAGATGGCCCGTCGCGTGTCCTCGCTCCAGCAGGGCGGGCAGCCGATCGACGTCGCCGAGGCGATCTCGTTCCTCGCCTCCCCCGCCGCGGCGGGCGTCAACGGCCAGGTGCTGCGCGTGTGCGGCCAGAGCCTGGTGGGCGCGTGACGGCCGCCGCGCAGGAGACCCCCGAGCACCGCAACCCGCGTCTCGTCACGCTGCCCTCGCTGCCGGGGCTCGGCGGCCTCTACGCGAAGGGCGTGGCGTCGTCGGGCCGGATCGCCGTGACGCGCTCCCCCGTGGGACGCGTCCTGCCCGGGCCGCGCGACGTCGTCCTGCCGGACGTCGTCTACCGCGTCGCCGACGTCCCGACCGCGGGCGTGACCGAGCACCTGACCGCGTACCAGCGGCTGATCGGCGAGCGCGTCGACGACACCCTGCCCGCGGGGTACCTGCACGTGCTCGCGTTCCCGCTCGCGACCGCGCTCATGGTCCGCGGCGACTTCCCGCTGCCGCTGCTGGGCCTGGTGCACGTGTCGAACGCGGTCTCGGTGCACCGGCCCGTGCGGGTCGGCCACGTGCTCGAGGTGCGCGCGACCGCCGAGAACCTGCGCGCTCACCGGCGCGGGGTCCAGGTGGACCTCGTGACCGAGGTGAGCACGGACGGCGAGCTCGCGTACCGGGGCGCCTCGACGTACCTGGCCAAGGGGTTCCGGCTGCCGTCGTCGGAGGGGTCGACCGCCCCGCGGACCGACGACGGGCCCCGCGAGGACTTCGTGCCGCCGCTGCCGACGGCGCGCTGGGAGCTCGGCGGCGGGATCGGTCGCGCGTACGGCGCGATCTCCGGCGACCGCAACCCGATCCACACCTCGGTCCTGGGCGCCAAGGCGTTCGGCTTCCCGCGGACCATCGCGCACGGCATGTACACGGCCGCCCGAGCGCTGGCCGAGGTCGGCGCCGCACGCGGCGACGCGTACGACTGGACGGTCGAGTTCGAGAAGCCGGTCCTGATCCCCGGCACGGTCCAGGTGGCGATCACCCGCGAGCCCGACGCCGGAGCGCACCCGGGTCGGGACGCGGGGTTCACGTACGTGGGCTGGAACGGGAAGAGCGGCAGGCGCCACTTCAGCGGGACGGTCACGCCGCGCTGAGCGCTCGTGCGGGAGCCGCAGCGGCTGCCGAGAAGTGAGCAGATGCCCCTGATCGGGTCAGATCAGGGGCATCTGCTCGCTACTCGGCAGGACGGTCACCCCGCGGTGCGCCGGATGCTGCGCCGCCACCGGCGTTCGAACACCACGTCCTGGCCGTCGCGCGCCACGACCTCGTCGTCGGTGTGGAAGTGCTCGGCGTCGCACGTGATCTCCGAGCGCGTCACGATGCTCGCGTCCCACGCGAGGTCGGCCGGCGTGGCACCAGGCCGACGCAGCCGCACGCTCCAGTCCGAGCGCGTACGCGCGCTCAGCGGGTCACGCCCGATCCAGTACCGCTCGAGCGCGTCCTCGGTGAACTCCAGACCGTCGGGGTAGATGCGGGTCCCGCCGTAGCGCGGGTCGACCTCCAGGAGCCACTCGTCGGGTGCGACGTCGCGCACGACGCGCCGCTCGGGTCGCTGGTCCGCGGTCTCCGGGTAGACGACGCCCAGCGGGGGCGCCTGCTCGGGCTCCCCGAAGGTGACGACCGGGTGGCCACCAGGAGCCGCGCCGTCGTGCAGCGGGAGCTCGAGCGAGCTGCCCGCGGGCGCGACCGCGAGCGCCGCCCCGCCCGGCTGCGGCCACACCCACGGCCAGTACGCGGAGGAGACCGCGAGCCGGAGCCGGTGCCCGGGCGCGAGCGCGTACCCGGTTCCGCTGAGCTCGAACGTCACGTCGTGCGTCGCGCCGGGTTCCCAGGGCACGACGAGGTCGCGCCCCTCACGGGCCGACAGGTTGAGCACGCCACGCGTCACGAGCGTCGAGGAGCCGTCCGGCCCCACGTCGCACAGGCGCGCCACGACCTGGCCCTTGTCGCCCGCGCACGACAGGCGCAGACGGACGCGGGCCCGGCCCAGGATCTCGAGTCGCTGCGTGAGCGGGGCCGAGTCGAAGCACACGGACCGCCCGTCCTCCTCGCGCTGGTCGGGCGGCAGGTCCGCGTCGTTGCCGAACGGGAAGAAGCGTCCCGCGTCGATCCCGGTGTGCTGGGGAGAGTCCACGAGGCACGACGGCGGCACGTCCGCCGGGGCGGTCTGCCGGCCGCCCGCCGGGCTCGGGCGGGCGGGCAGGTGCGTGACGAGCGGCGCGGTCGTGCGCAGCACGGTGGCGGCCGCCGCGTCGTCGGTGTCGTCCGGTCCACCCGGCGCTCCGGCGAGCGGGAGGACCGTCGGCCGGACGTGCGGTGACGGCCACCGCTCCTCCCCGACCCAGCGTCCGGGCAGCTCGTCGTAGACCGTGGCGGGCGGCACCGAATCGGTGACCCACGCACGCAGCGCCGGTTCGTCGAGGGCTCCCGTGTCCTCGTCCTTGAGGAACTGGTCCCACCAGCGCAGCGTCTCCTGGAGGAAGCCGATCGACGGTCCGGGTGGCAGGCCGCGGTCGGGGTACTGGTGCGACCACGGACCGACGATGCCGCGGACCGGACCGCCCAGGGAGCGGTCTCCGTCCGCCGTCGTGTCGCCCGCGGCCACGAGCCGCAGGACCGTGTCGCGGTACGGGTCGTTCCACCCGCCGACCGCGAGCACCGCGGCCTTGATCGCCGAGTAGTCCTCGATCACGCTGCCGTGGCGCCAGTAGTCGTCGCGCGTCTGGTGGTCGAGCCAGGTGTGGACGAACGGCTGGGTGTGCTCGAGCCGGTCGAGCCACTGCTCCTTCCACCGGTCGCCCACGACGGCCGGGTCCGGGGGCCGGGAGCAGAACGCGAGCATGGTCGCGGCCCAGGCGTGCATGTCGACCGCGAGGACCGACCCGCCCGTGTAGTGGACGTCGTTGTCGTAGCGGTCGTCGGTCGAGCACACCGTGACGATCGCCCGGAGCGCCTCGGGTGCGAGGGCCGCGACCTGGAGGGCGTTGAACCCTCCCCACGAGATCCCGAACATCCCGACCCTGCCGCTGCACCACTCCTGCGCCGCGAGCCACTCGACGACCGCGACGCCGTCGGCCAGCTCGGTCGGCGAGTACTCGTCGTCCTGGTGGCCGTCGGAGTTCCCGCTGCCGCGGATGTCGACACGCACCGACCCGTACCCGTGGCCCGCGTAGTACGGGTGGCGCTGCGCGTCGCGCGGGGCGGTCCAGTCGGACAGGCGGTAGGGCAGGTACTCCAGGACCGCGGGGACGGGCGTGGGGTCGACAGGTCGCCACACGCGCGCCGCGAGGCGCGTCCCGTCGGCGAGGGGTATCCAGTGGTCCTCGACCGTCGTCTCGAACGGGAGCTCGGTCACGTACCGCATGGTGGTTCCTCCGGTGCTGGGTGGTGCGGGTGGTGCGGGTGGTCCCGGTCGTGCCGGTGGTTCCGGTCTCGCGTGTCAGTGCACGGGGTGCATGGTCCGCTTCATCCAGGGCGACAGGACCAGGACGACGACCGCGACGAGCACGGCCACGGCCCCGTTGAGCGTGAAGTAGAGGCCGTCGGGGATCTCGCCGTAGAACCGGACGGTCTGCGCCTGGATGCCGTTCGCGAGCGCGATCGACAGGAACCACACGGCCATCGACTGGCTCGAGAACGCCGCCGGGGCGAGCTTGGTCGTCGCGGACAGGCCCGTCGTCTGGAGCAGGACGTCGCCGAGGCCCAGCAGCAGGAGCGAGGCCAGGAGCCACCACACGGCGATCTTCCAGTCGCCGCTCTGCCCGGTCACCGCGGGCACGAGGATCAGGTAGGACAGCCCGCCGAGGAGCGCGCCGATCGCGATCTTCTTGGACGCGTGCGGCTGCCGCGGTCCGAGCCACGTCCACAGGGCCGCGACCACGGGCGCGACGAGCACCTCGACGCCACCGAGGAACGAGCTGAACCACGCAGCGGGGGCCTCCCACCCGAAGATCGTGCGCTCGACGTGCTGGTCGGCCAGCAGGATCAGGACGCTGTACGCCTGAAAGAGCACGAAGTTGAACGCGACCGACGCGAACCACAGCACCAGGAACGGCCGCAGCCGGCCGCGCTCCTCCCCCGTCACGCGCGGGCTGCGGAACATCACCGTGAAGTAGACGATCGGCGCGGCCATCGCGACCACGGTCAGCGCGTCGACGACACCCGCGATGCTGAGCCGCCCCACGAGCGCCAGCCCGACGGCGAGGACCACCACCCCGGCCGCGACCCCACCCAGGATCCACAGGGTCCGGCGCATCACGGCCGGCGGCAGGGGCGCCTCGGGGCCGCGTCCGTGCCCGGGGACGTGCCTGCGGCCCACGACGTACTGGACCACTCCCGCGGTCATGCCGATCGCGGCGGCCGAGAAGCCCCAGTGCCACCCGACGTCGGCGCCGAGCCACCCCGTGACCAGGGGGCCGAAGAACGCGCCCACGTTGATGCCCATGTAGTAGAGCGCGAAGCCCGCGTCGCGCCGCTCGTCGGTGGTCGAGTAGAGCTTGCCCACGAGCGTCGACACGTTGGGCTTGAGCAGGCCCGTACCCAGGCTGATGAGGACCAGCCCGAGCCACGTCGAGAGCTCGGCCGGGATCGCCATGGTGTAGTGCCCGCACGCGATGAGGATGCCGCCCCACAGGACCGCTCGGTACGACCCGAGGACACGGTCCGCGATCCACCCTCCGCCGACCGAGACCAGGTAGACCATGGTCCCGTAGCCGGCGGCGATCGAGGCTGCGGGGCCCGCGTCCATGCCGAGCCCGTCCTCCGCGACCGACGCGGTGAAGAACAGGACGAGGATCGCCTGCATCCCGAGGAAGGAGAACCGCTCCCAGACCTCGAGGCCGAACAGGGTCGAGAGCCCTCGGGGGTGCCCGAAGAAGGCTCGGTCGTCCGGGTCGACCGTGGGGCCTGCCGGTCGTGCGTCCTCGGTCGTCAACAGCCCTCCAGCGGTCGGTCAGCCCGTCGCAGGTCCGCGGAGGCATCCTTCCAACCTAAGGAGGATCGGGCGAAGAGGCCACAGGGGCGTCCCTGGCCGGCCCGTCGTCGTCATCGTCGCGCCGGCCCCGGGCGCAGCAGACGGTCCAGCAGCCCGTCGCGGACCCCCGGCCACTCGTCCGCGAGGATCGAGAAGTAGGCCGAGTCCCCGCGCGACCCGTCGGGCGCGACCCGGTGGCTGCGCAGCACGCCCTCCGGCACCGCACCGAGGCGCCGGATCGCCGCGATCGAGCGGGTGTTGCGCGCGTCGGCCCGCAGCGCCACGCGCTCGACGTCGAGCACCTCGAACGCGTGCCGCAGCACGAGGAGCTTGCACGCCGGGTTGGTCACGCCGCCCCACCACGGCCGGCCGTAGTACGTCCACCCGAGCTCGACGCGCCGCTGCGCAGGCGACCACTCGTAGAGCGACGTGCTCCCTCGGACCTCCGCGGCGCCGTCGGGCCCGGGACTCCCCTGCCCGACGACGGCCCACGCCAACCGTCCGGGCGTCGCCACCGCATCGCGCACGAGGGCGACCACGTCTGCCGCGCTGCGCGGCACGGGGGTCGACATCCCGGCCCACATCGCGTCGTCGACGAGACCCGCCAGGGCGGGCGCATGCTCCTCGGCGAGCGGCTCGAGGCGCAGCCCGAACCCTTCCAGGACGACGTCGTTCTCCATACGGGCATCCTGCCCGACCACTTGTGAAGGTCTCGTGGAACGCCCGTCACCCGAGATGCGAGTGCCCCGGTCCCCTGCCTACGGTCGTCAGGAAGCAGCCACCACCACCGAGGGAGGAACCCCATGGGACTGGGAGACAAGATCAAGCACGGTGCCGAAGAGGCCGAGGGCAAGATCAAGGAAGGTGCCGGGAAGCTCACCGGGAACGAGCGCCTCGAGGCCGAGGGGCACGCCGACCAGGCGAAGGCCAACGTGAAGCAGGCCGGCGACGACGTCAAGGACGCCTTCAAGAAGGACTGACGCCCCGACGAAGACCGCCCCGGGACCCTTGCGGGTCCCGGGGCGGTGCTGTGGACAGGGTGGACGAGAAGGTCAGAGTGCGATGACCGGGGGCAGGTCGGGGACCGCAGCGAGGTCAGGCACGGCGAGGATGCCGTGCGCATCTCCCCCGAACGACTCCTCGCCGACGGGCGGCACCACCGTGAGCACCGGCGGCCCCACGGGGACCCCGGGACCGGGCGCCCCGGCGTCGGGCTCCCCGGCGTCGGTCAGCCCGACCGGTCCGAGCACGGGCACGATGCGCGGGCTCGCGATCCGGTCGAGCAGGCCGAGCTCGACGCCCGCCCACTCGTGCGCCAGGATCGAGAAGCACACCGAGTCGGCCCGGGTCCCGTCAGGAGCCGTGCGATGACCACGCATGACGCCCTCCTCGTACGCGCCGAGGCGACGCATCGCGGCGAGCGAGCGAGCGTTGCGCGCGTCCACCCGGAATCCCACGCGGTGCACGTCCCACGACTCGAACGCATGTCGGAGCAGCAACCATTTCGAGACGGGGTTGACGAGGCTCCCCCACGTGGAACGGGCGTAGAAGGTCCGCCCGATCTCCACGCGCCTGTCGTCGAGCGACAGGTCACGGAAAGCGGTGCTCCCCACCACGAGACCCGAGCCCGCGTCGACGACGGCGAAGGCCGTCAGCGCGCGGGTGGCGCGGGTGTCCTCGATGAAGTTCACCATCCCGACCTCCCCCTCGGGGAGGGTCGTACTCATGCCTGCCCACATCGACGGATCGACGATCTGGGCCAGCGCACCGGCGTGCGCGACAGCCAGGGGTTCGAGGCGGAACCCGTGGCCTTCAAGGTGGACATCGTGCTGCACAGCGCAAATCAGAACACACGCAGGCGTCGCCGCCAAGACCACGGAGCGGTCGTTCGTGAACGACCGGGTGACGCCCCGGTGAACGTTGCGGTCCAGGCAACGTCTTCGCAGGTCAGAGGGCCCCTCAGGCGGGGGCCGGCCCGCAGCCCACGGCGGCCGTGATGTAGCCCGCAGCGGCCGTCGCGAAGAGTCCCGAGAGGCCCGCGACCTGCAGGAGCGGGCGAGGGTCGTCGCTCACCACCCAGCAGCCGTCCACGACCTCGTAGCGGGTCTTGGCCCCCTCGGTCACCCAGGTGCGCAGCGCGGTGAGCAGGCGCTCGATCTCCTCACCCGTGGTGCCGACCCCGATCGACGCCCGGATCGCCCCGGCCGGGAAACCCAGCCGGGCCAGGAGCGGGTGCGCGCAGAAGCGGCCGTCACGCACGCCGATGCCGTGCTCGGCCGACAGGTAGGCCGCGACGAGCCCTGCGTCGGAGCCGTCGACCGAGAACGTCACGACGCCCACCGGGTCGACCGCGTCGGCCCAGGCCCGCACGACGCGCACGCCGTCGATCGCCTCCAGGCCTTCGACGAGGCGGGCCCGCAGCTCGGTCTCGTGCGCGACGAGCGCACCCGGCTCGAGAGCCGCGAGCGCGTCGCACGCGGAGGCCAGCGCGACCGCGCCGATCACGTTGGGCGACCCGGCCTCGTGCCGCGCCGGGGCGCTCTGCCACGAGGTGCCGTCGAGGGTCACGTTGCGCACCGCGCCACCACCGGCGAGGTAGGGCGTGCCGGTGTCGAGCCAGTCGCGGCGACCCACGAGAGCGCCCGCGCCGAACGGCGCGTACGTCTTGTGCCCCGAGAACGCGACGTAGTCCACGTCGCTCGCGGCGAGCGAGACGCCCCGGTGCGGGACGAGCTGGGCACCGTCGAGCAGGACGCGGGCCCCGGCGTCGTGCGCCGCGGCCACGACCTCGGCGAGCGGCAGCGACTCGCCCGTGACGTTCGAGGCGCCCGTGACCGCGACGAGCGCGTACGGGAAGCGGGCGAGCTCGGTGCGCAGGCCCGACAGGGTCTCGGCGACCGTCGCGCCACCGACGAGGACCGTCGCGCCGCCCGTGCGCTGCCAGGGCAGGAGGTTCGCGTGGTGCTCGACGTCGAGGACGAGCACGCGGCCCGGCGACCCGTCCGCCTGGGCCGGGACGCAGCCCGCGAGGAGGTTGAGGGAGTCCGTGGTGTTGCGCGTGACGATCGTGACGTCGTCCTCGCGCGCGCCGACGAACGAGCCGATGGTCTGGCGGGCGGCCTCGTAGAGGGCCGTCGACACCTGCGACAGGTAGCCCGCGCCGCGGTGCACGCTCGCGTACAGCGGCAGGACCTCGTTGACCCGGTCGGCCACGACCTGGAGCGCCGGGGCCGAGGCCGCGACGTCGAGGTTCGCGTACGGGACGCTGCGCCCGTCGACGAGGGGGACCAGGGTGTCGCTGCCCACGACGGGCAGCACGGCACACGAGGTGGGTGCTTCGATGACTGCGTGTGCGCTCATGGCACGTCCTCCAGTGGTCGTCGGAGTACGCCGTGCCGGCCCCTCCGCGCTTGCCCCCCTCCAGATAGAGAGGGACCTGGTCGTCACCCGGGGCACCCCACCGCGGAGGAGGGTTGCCGGCCAGCAAACCGGGGTTTTGCGCTGGCACTCATGACCTGGTGTCCAGGATGGTCGAGGCGCGCGGAGCGTGTCAACCGGTGGGCACCGCGTCTCGGATGGTGGTCAGGGCGGTCTGTCGGACGGGCTGGACCGGCGAGTCGGAGGACGAGTCCGCGAGCGCCCTGGCCCTCCGCGCGTCGGCCCGGTACATGGCCGCGTGCTCCCGGAAGTCTGCCCGTCCCGTCGCGGACGCCCGCTCGTCGGTGAAGGCAGCGAGCTCGTCGAGCCGCGCGACCATGACCGTCAGGACCTCGCGGCGCGAGTACGGCATCCCGTACGCGGAGACCAGGGCGTCGAGCCGCGCCAGCCGGTTCAGCCGCCCGACGGCGTCGGCCCCGTCCGCGTCCGAGGCGTCCGCCACGAGAGGCGCGAGCCGGTAGCCGAGGTAGGCCAGGTCCCAGATCCGGGGGCCCGGGCTCGCGGTGTCGAAGTCGATGAGCCCGGCCACCGCGCCGTCGCGGAAGACCAGGTTGTACGGGGCGACGTCGTTGTGGCACACGACCTCGGCGGGCTCGTGCGGCGGGGTCTGCCACATCAGGGCCGAGGGGGCGGCACCGGCAGAGCTCTCGGGGGCCGTGGCCGTGGCCGTGGCCGCGAGGAACCCGACGCTCGCGTCGTGCACGCGCCGCAGGAGCGCGCCCGCGCCCCGGAGCACCGACTCGTCCCAGACCCACAGGGGCAGCGGGTAGTTCGCGACGTCGCCGGCGAGGAAGGACAGGACCTCGCGACCCTGGTCGTCGACACCCAGCGGTTCGGGCACCTCGGTGACGCCCTGCGCCCGCAGGTGCCGCAGGAGCGCCTGGACCGTCGGCGTCCAGGGCCCCGCGGTCCGGCGGACGGTGTCGCCGCTGCGCACTACGGTCGTCGAGTTCCCGCCGACCAGGGGCTCCTCGGTCTGGTCCGGCGTCTCGCGGTCCGGTGTCGGGAGGTGGCTCATGCGCAGGAACCTAGCCCGACCACCCTGCGAGACACCTGTTCTTTTCCGTGGTCACGGTGGCGTACGATCCGACGCAACCATCCAGAGCGGCTGAGTGACTTGGCACGATGACGCCGCAGCAACCCCCCGGTGACGGGCGAGGGTGCTACCGCCACGACCGATGGAGGATCACCATGAGTGCCCCCGACCGCGCGACCGCTGCCCCGGTCCCCGACGCCCGGCCCGCCGACGGCTACGCCGGCGACATCACGCCCCAGCAGGCCTGGGCCCTTCTGCAGAGCGACCCGAGCGCCGTCCTCGTGGACGTCCGTACCGACGCCGAGTGGCGCTTCGTGGGTGTCCCCGACCTGTCGTCGACCGGCCGTGAGCCCGTCCTGACCCAGTGGGTCGACGTCGCGGGCCGCCCCAACCCGGCGTTCGTCACCGACCTCACCGCGGCCGGGCTGACCCCCGAGGTCCCGGTCGTCTTCCTGTGCCGCTCGGGAGCCCGCTCGATCGGCGCGGCCCGGGCCGCGACAGCCGCGGGCCTGGGTCCCGCGTACAACGTTCTCGAGGGCTTCGAGGGAGCGCTCGACGGCGGTGGCCACCGCGGGTCCGACGGCTGGCGCGCAGCCGGGCTCCCTTGGACGCAGTCGTGAGCGCCGCGACCGGGGACGGCGTGCTGCGCATCCCCGCCGGCATCCCCGGCGGCTCGGGTCGCGGCCCGCTCCCCCGCTCGGTCCGCCCCGACACGCTCGCGGTACGCGGCGGCCACGCCCGCACGAGCTTCGAGGAGACGAGCGAGGCGCTCTTCCTCACGCAGGGTTACGTGTACGGGAGCGCAGCCGAGGCCGAGGCGGCGTTCACGGGCGAGGTCGACCGCTTCATCTACTCGCGCTACGGCAACCCGACCGTGCACACGTTCGAGGAGCGGCTGCGCCTCATCGAGGGCGCAGAGGCCTGCTACGCGACGGCGTCGGGCATGTCCGCGGTGTTCACGTCCCTCGCGGCCCTGGTCGGTTCGGGCTCGCGCATCGTCGCGGCCCGAGCCCTGTTCGGCTCGTCGCTCGTGATCTTCGACGAGATCTTCGCCAAGTGGGGCGTGCGCACCGACTACGTCGACGGGCACGTCCTCTCGCAGTGGGAGGAGGCGCTGTCGACCCCCGCGGACGTCGTCTTCTTCGAGACCCCGTCCAACCCCATGCAGGACGTGATCGACGTCCGCCGCGTGAGCGACCTCGCGCACGCCGCAGGCGCCGTCGTCGTGCTCGACAACGTGTTCGCGACCCCCGTGCTGCAGAAGCCGCTCGAGCTCGGGGCGGACGTCGTCGTGTACTCGGCGACGAAGCACATCGACGGCCAGGGCCGCGTGCTGGGCGGCGCGATCCTGGGCTCCGAGGAGTACGTCAAGGGCCCCGTCCAGACCTTCATCCGCAACACCGGTCCCTCGCTCAGCGCGTTCAACGCGTGGGTCCTGGTCAAGGGGCTCGAGACGCTGTCCGTGCGTGTCAAGGCGCAGAACGCCGCGGCGTTCCAGGTCGCGACGGCCCTCGAGGACCTGCCCGGCATCACGGCCGTGCGCTACCCGTTCCTGGCCTCGCACCCGCAGGTCGAGCTCGCCAAGGCCCAGCAGAGCGGCGGCGGGACGGTCGTGACGTTCAACCTCGACGTGCCCGGCGCCGACGACCCGCACACCGACCCCGAGCTCCTCAAGAAGCGCACGTTCCAGTTCCTCGACGCCCTGCGGGTCGTGGACATCTCGAACAACCTGGGCGACGCCAAGTCGCTCGTCACGCACCCGGCGACCACGACGCACCGCAAGCTGGGCCCTGAGGGGCGTGCCGCCGTCGGGATCGCGGAGACGACCGTGCGCCTGTCGATCGGCCTCGAGGACCCGCTCGACCTGATCGAGGACGTCGAGCAGGCGCTCGCCGCACGCTAGGCCGTCACCGGCACCGCTGGGTGCGGGGTGGCTGTCGTCGGACCGAGCGATCGGCGACGACCACCCCGCACCCAGCGACACGACGGGGCCAGGAATACCCCGGCCGTATCCCGGGGTTGCACCTGGCGATGACTACCTCGCCGCGCCTCTCCGTCCTCGACCTCGTCCCCGTCCGTTCGGGACAGTCCAGCTCCCAGGCCATCGCCGCCTCCCTGGACCTCGTGCGCCTCGCCGACCGGCTCGGCTTCACGCGCTACTGGTTCGCCGAGCACCACAACATGCCCGCGGTCGCCGCGTCCGCCCCGCCCGTCATGATCTCGGCGGCCGCCGCGGTGACCGACCGCATCCGTGTCGGGTCGGGAGGTGTCATGCTCCCGAACCACGCGCCGCTCGTCGTCGCCGAGCAGTTCGCGGTCCTGGAGGCCATGGCCCCGGGGCGCATCGACCTGGGGATCGGGCGCGCGCCCGGCAGCGACCCCGTCGTCACGGCGCTGCTCCGCAGCAGCGGTCCCACGTCGGACGTCGACCGCTTCCCCCAGCACGTCCAGGACATCCGCTCGCTCATGAGCGCCGAAGGGGCGTCGGTGCGCCTCACGACCGGCCAGGTCTACGACGTCCACGCGACCCCGGCCGCCGAGTCGGTGCCGACCGTGTGGCTGCTCGGGTCGAGCGACTACTCGGCGCGCCTCGCCGCAGAGCTCGGGATGCCGTACGTGTTCGCCAACCACTTCTCGGGCGCCGGCATCGACGAGATCCTCGCGCTGTACCGCGAGGGCTACCGTCCGTCGCCCGAGCACCCGACGCCGGAGACCTTCCTGACGGTCAACGTGTCGGTCGCCCCGACGCTCGACGAGGCCCGTGCCCGCGCGCTGCCGCAGGCCCGCATGATGGCGCGCCTGCGCTCGGGCAAGCCGCTCGGTGCGCAGGAGACGGTCGAGGACGCCGCGTCCACGCCGCTCGACGGGCTCACGTCGCAGATGGCCGACGAGATGCTCGACCGCTGGATCGTCGACGAGCCCCAGGCCGCGGCCCGCCGCGTGCGCGAGCTGGCCGCGCGGCACGGCGTCGACGAGGTCATGGTCGTGCCCGTCGCGGGCTCGCGCGCCGACGAGTCCCTCGACGCGACGCCCGGTCGCACGCAGACCATCGAGCTCCTCGCGGGCGCGCTCGGCGACTGACCACGTGACACCGCCGAGCGACGACCGCACCGGACCGCCCGCCGACGCGACGTCGTCGGGCGGTCCGGTGCGCGTCACGGGCCTGGCCTCGGTCCTGCTCGCTCCCAACCCCGGCCCCATGACGCTCGACGGGACCAGGTCCTACGTCCTGGCCGCGCCGGGGGCGGGCACGCGCGTGGTCGTCGACCCCGGGCCCGACGACGTCGCGCACCTCACCGCCCTGGCCGCCGGTCCGCGCGTCGAGGTCGTCCTGATCACGCACCGCCACGCGGACCACACCGCAGGGGCGGCACGCTTCGCCGAGCTCACGGGCGCGCCGGTCCGAGCCGCCGACCCGGCGCACTGCCACCCGGCCGGTTCCCGCGAGGCGCCCCCGCTGCACGACGGCGAGACGATCCGCGCGGCCGGCCTGCGGATCAAGGTCCTCGCGACGCCCGGGCACACGGGCGACTCGACGAGCTTCCACCTCCCCGACGACGGACCGCACGGCAGCGTGCTCACGGGGGACACGATCCTCGGCCGTGGGACCACGGTCCTCTCCGAGCCCGACGGCTCGCTGCGCGACTACCTCGCGAGCCTCGACCTGCTCGGGTCGCTCGGCGCCGCGACGGTCCTGCCCGCGCACGGCCCGCACCTGGCCGACCTGTCCACCGTGGTGCACGCCTACCGCGAGCACCGGGCGGGACGGCTCGCCCAGGTGCGCGAGGCGCTCGGAGACCGGGCGGTCGACGCGGTGACGGAGGCGCTCGTCGACGACGTGACCGCCGCGGTCTACGGCGACGTCGCCCCCGGCGTGCTCCCCGCGGCGCGGCAGAGCGTCCGGGCCCAGCTCCGGTACCTCGCCGAGGACGCGTAGCGACCGGACCTCCGGGACCCGGTCGGCCGACGCGCCGGGCCGCGCGGCCGGTGGTTGACTGACCGCGTGACGCCCTCCCGCCCGGACCTGCCCTCCGGCCCCGTCCCCCGCGACCGGCTCGGCGCCGGCCCCGGGTGGCGCCTGGCCGCCGGGGCGCTGGTCGGGGTGGCGGTCGGGACCTGGATCGGCTCGCAGGGCTACCCGCGGTTCGCGGTCCTCGCAGGGTGGAGCGTCGCGGCCCTGCTGTTCGTCACCTGGACCTGGGTCGTCGTCGCGCCCATGGACGCCCGCGTGACCGCGAGCCACGCCACGCGCGAGGAACCGTCACGACGGGTGGCGCACCTGTTCATCCTCGCCGCGTCGGTCGTGAGCCTCGTCGGGGTCGGCCTCCTCCTGCTGGCCTCGCCCGACGACAAGACGGAGCAGGCCCTCACCGCGGTGTTCGCCGTGGGGAGCGTCGCGATCTCGTGGGCAGCGGTCCACACCCTGTTCGGCCTGGCCTACGCGCGGCAGTACTACACGGGCCCTGATGGCGGGATCGACTTCAACCAGGCCGAGCCGCCCCGGTACCTCGACTTCATGTACGTCGCGTTCACGGTGGGGATGAGCTTCGCGATCTCCGACACCGACGTGACGTCGGGCGCGATCCGCCGGACGGCGCTGGGCCACGCCCTGCTGTCCTACCTGTTCGGGACCGTGATCATCGGCGCCGTCGTCAACCTGGTCGCGGGGCTCTGACCCCGCCGGCTCACCGGCCCCGGCGGGTCAGGAGGGTCGACACGAGCGCGGCGACCGCCGCGACCGCCGTGACGAGGAAGAGCGCGAGGGCGACCCTCAGCGGGGTGTACAGGATGCGCTCGGTCATCTCGCCCGTCGGGCCGAACCAGCCCCAGTCCACGACCACGGCCTCGATGCGCGAGCCGATCACGCCCACTCGGCCCGGCGCGGCGGCGAGCATCCCCGTCACCCACGCGACGCAGTCGATCACGTGGGCGCCGAACACGGAGGAACCGGACAAGAGGGTGAGCACCGGACCAGGGTAGCGGGTCGGGCGGCCCGGCAGCGGGTGATGTCCGGGCCAGGTACGACACTGCCCGACGGCGGCGCTCACCTCGGGAGGTGAGCGCCGCCGTCGGGCAGTGCGTGCGTCGCGCGGGGGCGACGGGGCTCTCAGGCCTGGACGAGCGTGCTCAGCACCGAGGTGAAGAAGCCCAGGCCGTCCGTGCCCGCGCGCGGGCCGGACTCGTTCGCGGGGCCGAAGCCGGCCTCGACCGCGTGCTCGGGGTGCGGCATGAGGCCCACGACGTTGCCCGCCGCGTTCGAGATGCCTGCGATGTTGCGGCGCGACCCGTTCGGGTTCCAGCCCTCGTAGCGGAAGACGACGCGACCCTCGGCCTCGAGCTCGTCGAGCGTACGCTCGTCGGCGACGAACTGGCCGTCCTGGTTCTTGAGCGGCACCGTGATGCGCTGGCCCGCGGTGTAGTCGCGCGTCCAGGCGGTGTCGGCGTTCTCGACGACCATGGTCTGCTCGCGGCAGATGAACGCGAGGTGGTCGTTCTTGATCATCGAGCCGGGCAGCAGGTGCGCCTCGGTGAGGATCTGGAAGCCGTTGCAGATGCCCAGGACGGGCAGGCCGCCCGTGGCCGCGTCGACGAGCGAGTCCATGACGGGCGCGAAGCGGCTGATCGCCCCGGCACGCAGGTAGTCGCCGTACGAGAAGCCGCCCGGGAGCACGACCGCGTCGACCCCGTGCAGGTCCGCGTCCGCGTGCCACAGGGACACGGGCTCGCCACCGGCCAGACGCACGGCGCGGGCCGCGTCACGGTCGTCGAGCGTGCCGGGGAACGTGATGACACCGATCCGGGCCGTGGCCAGGCCGGTCGCTGCGGGGGCGCTCATCAGGCGCTCTCCCCGCCCAGCTCGGCCGTCAGCTCGGCGACGAGGACGACGTCCTCGATGACCGGGTTCGACAGGACCTTCTCGCCGGCCTCGCGGGCCGCGGCCAGGACCTCGGGGGTGACGTCACCCTCGACCTCGAGCTCGAACCGCTTGCCCTGGCGCACGCCGGTGAACTGGGTGAAGCCCAGGCGCGGGAGCGCCCCGACGACGGCCTTGCCCTGCGGGTCCAGGATCTCGGGCTTGGGCATGACCTCGACGACTACGCGTCCCACAGGAGCTCCTCGGGAAGTTGGTCCGGCCGGCTCGGCTCGGACAGGTCCGCACGAGGCTCGGGGCGCGCCGCGAGGGCGGCGACGAGGTCGCACGGATCTCGGTGGGTGGGGATTCCGGGGCCAGTTTACCCGGGCCGCGCCCGGGGCCGGGTCGCGTCTCAGGCGTCGGTCGATGCGGTGCCCCCGGGGGCGCCGAGAACGAGGTTGCGGCCGTTCTGCGCGCCGTGGCGACCTCGACCTCGTTCTCGACCGCGAGGATCTCCCTGCCCGACGGCGGAGCGCACCTCAGGAGGTGGGGGCGGCGTCCCGGGGGTCGGGTAGGTCGTTCGTGGGCGTCTGCCGCTCGGTGCCCGGCGGCAGCGGAGCCGGCGCGCGCAGCGGCAGCGGCATGTTGCCCTCCATGACGTGTCGGCGCCAGGCCCGACGGACGCGGTCCTTCCGGAAGGCTGTGCCCCCGACGACGACGGTCAGCGCCATGAACGCCCACCAGTACCAGGACGACACGTAGATCGGGACGTAGACGCCCTGCCCGGTCAGGAACGCGACGGGCGTCGGCCACGTCGTGGCCAGGACGAGCATGGCGACCACGCCGGCCTGAGCCCGGAACGCATAGGCGGCCCCGTGGATGTCGTCCGCGACCCACCACCAGTACTTCTCCGGAAGTCGCACGTCGAAGCACCGGTACAGCGCCCACCGCCACAGCGGCGGGCGCTCCCGCCACCGCAGCCCCCAGCCGGCGCACTGCAGGCTGCGGACCTCGCTGGGGCTCAACCGGTCGGGCACGGGAGCGCCCGCAGCCTCGGCCGCCGCGTGCGCGATGTCCTGCTGGACCGCGAGGAGCTCGTCGCCGTGGACCTCGCGCCAGCGGCGGGGGTAGGCGCGCGCCCAGAGTCGCGCCGACCGTTCGAAGCGTTCGTCGGCAGCGAGGTCGCGGCGGCGCATCAGGCCAGCCCTCCAGCGAGCCTGCCCGACGTCGGGCGTGCCGCCGCGCCGCGCCTGTCGAGGGCCTTCTGCGCCCTGGCGGCGAGCTCTCGGAGCCTGTCCGTCTCCTGCTCGGCGGCGCGGCCGCCGTCGTCCGTGATCCGGTAGTAGCGCCGGAGACGGCCGTCGACGACCTCCTCGCCCGAGGGCTCGACGAGTCCCGCGCCCGAGAGCCGGTCGAGGTTGCCGTACAGGGTCCCTGCGCCGAGGGCCGTCGCCCCGTCGGAGAGCTCGGTGACGGCCTGGATGACGGCGTAGCCGTGCAAGGGCTCCGGGGTGAGGGAGAGCAGGATCAGATAGGCCTGCTCGGTCATGCGGAAGGGTCTTCCGCCGCTCGGGCCGTGCGTCGCTGTGGGCATAGTCGATATATATCGCGCAACGACCCATAGGACAAGCGTCGGCACCGAGGATCCGCGCTCCGGTGCGAGACACCGGCTCGCGGGGCCTGTGTCAGAGGCGCCGCCTATCATCGAACACATGTTCGAACCGTCGCTCGCAGTCCGCCCCGGGCCAGGAGTCCAGGTGATCGCCGCCGTGCTCTCGCGCGACCGCACCTGCACCTTTCCCGGTTGCTCGGTCCCTGCGTTCCGCTGCGACCTCGACCACGTGGTCCGCCCCGCGCCGCGAGAGCCGGACTCCCCCGAGCCCGACGTCGGGCCCGAGGACCTCATCTCCCTGTGCAGGCACCACCACGTGGTCCGGGCACGCTCCGGCTGGCGCCCCGACCTCGCGGCCGACGGCACGGTCCGCTGGACGTCACCGACCGGCCACCGCTACGTCCGCGAGCGCCACGCCTCCACGGCGGGGCCCGTGCTCAGAACAGGGACTCGCCCGTGATCCGCTCGTAGGCCTCGAGGTAGCGGTCGCGCGTGCGCTCGACGACGTCCGCAGGCAGCGAGGGTGGCGGCGCGTCGGACGCACGGTCCCAGCCCGAGGCCTCGGAGGCGAGCCAGTCGCGGACGTACTGCTTGTCGAAGCTCGGCTGCGAGCGCCCCGGCTGCCACTGGTCGGCGGGCCAGAAGCGCGAGGAGTCGGGGGTCAGCACCTCGTCGCCCAGGACGGTCGTGCCCGTGACGGGATCCACCCCGAACTCGAGCTTGGTGTCGGCGAGGATCACTCCACGCTCGCGGGCGATCTCCTCGGCGCGCGAGTAGACCGCGAGGGTCAGGTCGCGCAGCCGGGTCGCGGCGTCGAGCCCGACGGTCCCCGCGACGACCTCGAACGACACGTTCTCGTCGTGCTCACCGACCTCGGCCTTCGCTGCGGGCGTGAAGATCGCCTCGGGCAGGCGCGACCCGTCGACGAGCCCCTCGGGCAAGGGCACTCCGCACACCGTGCGGTCCACGCGGTACTCGACGAGGCCCGAGCCGGTGAGGTAGCCACGGGCGACGCACTCGACCGGGAACATCTCGAGCCGGCGGCAGATCATGGCGCGGCCCGCGACGGCGTCGGGCACCAGGCCGTCGCCGGGCATCGCACTGGCCTCGGTGCTGACGACGTGGTTCGGGACGAGGTCCGCGAGCCTGTCGAACCACCACAGGCTGAGCTGGGTCAGGACGACGCCCTTGTCGGGGATCCCTGGGGACAGGACGTGGTCGAACGCGCTGACACGATCGCTCGCGACCACGAGGACGACGTCGCCGAGCGGGTGCGCGCCGCCGAGCTGCGCGAGGTCCGGCTCGTAGAGGTCTCGCACCTTGCCCGAGTAGACGTGCCGCCATCCCGGGAGTTCGAGGTGGGCCGTGTCGAGGGCGTCGCGCGAGTCAGTCACGGCGCCTAGTCTCTCATCCACGACACGGGCCCCTCGGGCTGTCCGGATGGCGAGGTGGGCGCCGGCACGTCACGTCACCCGGCGCCCGGGGCGAGGGGCCCACGCGTCACCCGACGCACCGCGCCGGCGAGGCGACGGCTGCCCCGTCGACGGGCGCTCGACCGAGGGCTCATCAGCAGGACCGCCCTCGCCCCGGGGAGCGTCCTCCTGGCGTTCGTCCGAGCAGTCCGTCAGGACCCCGACCATCCGCGGGACGGCAAGGGCCCGCGAGCATCGGCTCGCGGGCCCTGCGCCGTCGGCCGGTTCCCCTGCGCGGGCGGACCTCACGGTCCGTCAGGGGCGCACGGTCAGCCGCGCGACGCCTTCTCCGCGATGTCGGTGCGGTGGTGCGAGCCGGGCAGGACGACCTCGTCGACACCCGCGTACACCCGACGACGTGCCTCTCCCAGGTCCGCGCCGCGGGCGACGACCGACAGCACGCGGCCGCCCGCGCTGCGCAGCGTGCCCTCGTCGAGCGCCGTGCCGGCGTGCAGGACGTGCACGCCCTCGACCGCCTCGACACCGTCGATCCCCGTGATCGGGTCCCCGCTGCGGACGGTCGAGGGGTAGCCGTTGGCGGCGACGACCACGGTGACCGCGGCGTCGTCGGACCAGCGCAGGCGCGGGAAGTCCGCGAGCTCGCCGCGGGCCGCTGCGCGCAGCACCGCGGAGAGCGGGGTCGTGAGGCGGGCCAGGACGACCTGCGTCTCCGGGTCGCCGAAGCGCGCGTTGAACTCGACCACGCGCGTGCCGCGGCTCGTGAGCGCGAGCCCCACGTAGAGCACGCCGGCGAACGGCGTGCCGCGGCGCGCCATCTCGTCGATCGTGGGCTGCGCGACCCGGGTCACGACCTCCTCCGTCAGCCCCTCCGGGGCCCAGGGCAGCGGGCTGTACGCACCCATGCCGCCGGTGTTGGGGCCGGCGTCGCCGTCGAACGCGCGCTTGAAGTCCTGCGCCGGGGCCAGGGGGACCACGCTCGTGCCGTCGGACAGGCAGAAGAGCGAGACCTCGGGACCGTCGAGGTACTCCTCGATGACGACGACGGGGTCGCCCGCACCCGGGCGGGGCGTCGCGAAGCAGGCCTGCGCGTGCTCGAGCGCCTCCTGGCGGTCGTCGGTCACGACGACTCCCTTGCCCGCCGCCAGCCCGTCGTCCTTCACGACGTAGGGGGCACCGAACGCGTCGAGCGCGTCGGCGACCTGGTCGATGTCGGTGCAGACGTGCGCGAGCGCGGTCGGGACCGACGCGGCAGCCATGACGTCCTTGGCGAATGCCTTGGAGCCCTCGAGCGCAGCGGCCTGCGCGCTCGGTCCGAAGCAGTCGATGCCCACCGCGCGCACCGCGTCGGCGACGCCCGCGACGAGCGGCGCCTCGGGGCCGATCACGACGAGGTCCGCACCGAGGCGGGTCGCGAGCGCCGCGACGGCCTCGCCGTCGACCGCGCTGACCGCGTGCAGGGTCGCGAGCTCGCCGATGCCCGGGTTGCCGGGGGCGGCGTGCAGCTCGTGCGCCTCCGCGCCGGTGGCCGCGGCCTCCTGGGCGAACGAGTGGACGATGGCGTGCTCGCGGGCACCCGAACCGATGACGAGGATCTTCACGGGACGGCAGTCTACCGATCCGGCGTCGTGGGGCCCTGGGCGTCCACGTGATCCGTGCCCGAGACCGCGTCCGCCGCCGCGTTCCGTACCCGACGACGACGGGCCCCGTGCCCGCTCACCAGGCAGGTGAGCGGGCACGGGGCCCGCAGCGGAACGACCCTGCGTGGGCCGTTACCGGAACGTATGACTCAGTGCAGCAGGTCGTGCAGCGGGATGATCGCGTCGCGCGACGGCCCCACGCCGATCGCCGAGACGCGCGCACCCGAGAGCTCCTCGAGCGAGCGCACGTACGCCTGCGCGTTGGCCGGCAGGTCCTCGAACGTCCGGCAGCCGGAGATGTCCTCGGTCCAGCCGTCGAACTCGGCGTAGATCGGCTTCGCGTGGTGGAACGCCGTCTGGTCGGTCGGCATCTCGTCGTAGCGGACGCCGTCGACGTCGTACGCGACGCAGACCGGGATCTTGGGGATGCCCGTGAGGATGTCGAGCTTGGTCACCACGAGGTCCGTGATGCCGTTGATGCGGCTCGAGTACCGGGCGATCACCGAGTCGTACCAGCCGCAGCGACGCGCGC
Organism: Oerskovia sp. NPDC057915; assembly: GCF_042887685.1. NCBI lineage: Bacteria > Bacillati > Actinomycetota > Actinomycetes > Micrococcales > Cellulomonadaceae > Oerskovia > Oerskovia sp. NPDC057915. The sequence continues at coordinate 100,765 of NZ_JBHVOS010000005.1, forward strand.
GACCCGTGGTGACGCCGTACTCCCCGCCGGCCTTGAGCAGGTACTCGCCCATCTCGTCGAAGAGCTCCGTGGGGAACGGGCCCTCGCCGACACGGGTCGTGTACGCCTTGATGACGCCGATCACCGACGAGATCTTCGTCGGTCCCACGCCCGAGCCCGTCAGGGCGCCGCCTGCGGTCGCGTTCGACGACGTCACGAACGGGTAGGTGCCGTGGTCGACGTCGAGCATCGTGGCCTGACCGCCCTCGAACAGGACGTTCTTGCCCGCGTCGAGCGCCTGGTTGAGGATCAGCGACGTGTCCGCGACCATCGGCTTGACGCGGTCCGCGTACGCCAGCAGCTCCTCGACCGTCTCGTCGACGGTGATCGCCCGCCGGTTGTAGACCTTGACCAGCAGGTGGTTCTTCTGGTCGAGCGAGCCCTCGATCTTCTCCGCGAGGATCTTCTCGTCGAACAGGTCCCACATGCGGATGCCGACGCGGTTGATCTTGTCGGCGTACGCCGGCCCGATCCCGCGGCCGGTCGTCCCGATGCGGCGCTTGCCCAGGAAGCGCTCGCTGACCTTGTCCATCGTGCGGTGGTAGCCCGCGATGACGTGGGCGCTGCCGGAGACCAGCAGGCGCGAGACGTCGACGCCGCGCGAGATCAGGTCGTCGAGCTCCTGGAAGAGGACCTCGATGTCGACGACGACCCCGTTCGCGATGACGGGGGTGACCCCGGGCGACAGGATGCCGGAGGGCAGCAGGTGCAGGGCGTACTTCTCGTCGCCGATGACGACCGTGTGCCCGGCGTTGTTGCCGCCGTTGAACTTGACCACGTAGTCGACCCGCGACCCGAGGAGGTCGGTCGCCTTGCCCTTGCCTTCGTCGCCCCACTGGGCACCGATGAGCACCACGCCTGGCATGGATTCCCCACTTTCAGACTGCCTGTTCCTCGGACCGGGTCACGGACCGGCACCGACCGGCACGTACGGAGGACTGTCCGGTCGGCGAGCGACCGCGTCGCGCACCATCGACCGGGGGTCGACGCACGGCGCGTTCCGCCGACGGGTCCTGCGCGGGCCCGAGGCGCGTCCGGGCGGCAGTCACCCGGAAGCCTGGACGAGTTTACCTGCCATTGACCTCGGCGGGCCCCTCGGCCCACCGGGAAGATCCCCGCGGCCCGACGGCGCCACGTGCGCGACGTCGTCGGGCGGCGGGAAGAGGCACGGCGGCAGGGGCGACGACCGCGCGGGCGGCGTCCATCGTCCCGACCGACCGCAGGCGCCCGGGCGTCAGCCCGCGAGCGCCCCGACCTCGTCGGCCGACGTCCCCGAGTCGACCAGGAACTGGGCGCACCGCTCGGCCTCGCCGTCCTCGCCGATCAGCGACGCCGCGCGCGAGAGCGCGAGGAGCGCGCGCAGGAAGCCCTGGTTCGGGACGTGGTCGGCCGGGATCGGCCCCTGGCCGCGCCAGCCGGCGCGACGCAGCGCGTCGAGCCCTCGGTGGTAGCCCGTGCGGGCGAACGCGTACGCCGTGACGGCCGCACGGGCGTCGTCCTCGCGGAGCGTCGCCTCGGCGAGGAGGGCCCACGGGAGCGAGGAGGCGGGGTACGCGCCTGCGAGCGCGAACGTGTCGTCCCCCCGGGCGATCGCCGCGTCGACGTCCGGCTCAGCCGGGAGACGGACGGGCGCGGGCCCGTCGAGGAGGTTGCGGTGCGTGGGTGCGTGAGACATCCAGCGATTCTCGCAGGCTCCTGACGAGCGCATGTGCAACGAGGCGCCCCGCCGCCTAGAGTCATGCACATGATCGAGATCTCCACGTCCCCCGCGACGACCACGCTCGTCATCGCCGGGGACCTCGATCTCGCGGAACGTGACCAGTTCCCGGAGATCGCCGCCCGCGTCGTGGGGCTGCGCCGTCAGCTCCTCGTGATCGACATGTGCCGCGTGACCTTCATGGACTCGACCGGCGCGGCCTTCCTCATCTCGCTCGCCGACTCCGGTCGCAAGCGCGGCGGGGCGACCGTGCTCCGCGGGTGCGACGACCGGGACCTCTTCGTCCTCGAGGTGTGCGGGGCCCTCGACCTGTTCCGCATCGACGCCGACCACCGCTGCGACCCGCCGGTGAGCGCGACCGCCTGACACGACCGCCCGTCGGGCCTTCAGCCCTCCTCGGGCCGTGCCCCTCGGTCGGCCCGTTCCGCGGGTGACCTCAGCCTGGCCCACACGAGCTTGCCCGAGCCGGCCGGCCGCCACCCCCAGTCCGCGAGGCGCTCGACGATCTGCATCCCGAACCCGCCCATGCGGTGCACGTGGCCGTCGGTCGACACGGGAGGAGCAGGGTTCGAGTCCTCGACCTCGACGCGCAGACCGTCCCCGGTGTCGAAGAGCCGCAGCGCGAGGTGCCCCCACCCGTGCAGGACGCCGTTCGCGACGAGCTCGGACACCACGAGCTCGGCGTTGGCGCTGTCGCCGAGGTCCCACGCCTGACACGTGCGCAGGACCGCGTGCCGTGCCCGCCCGATCGACGCGGGCTCGCTCGGCAGGAGCCACCGTCGGCTCCGCGGGCTCAGGGCCGACGTCACGGGATCCGTGACGGGGTCGGGGACCCGGACCACGACGAGCGCGACGTCGTCCTCGGGTGCGTCGGCGAGACGTGACAGGAGCTCCTCGCCGATCCCCGCGGAGTCGATCGCCGTGATCGCCCGGGTCGCCTCCACCAGGGCGTCGAGGCCCACGCGCAGCGCGCGGTCCCGGCGCTCGATGAGACCGTCGGTGTAGAAGAGCAGGACGTCCCCCGGCTGCAGGTCCGCCCGCCCCGTCGCGCGGGTCCCGACCCCGAACCCGACGAGCGAACCGCCCGCCTCGTTCAGCTGCGTGACCTCCCCGTCCCGCAGGAGCAGCGGCGGCAGGTGCCCGGCCCGCGAGTACTCGATCGTCCAGCGCTGACCGTCCGCCCCGCCGCGGTCCTCGGTGCGCGGCTCGTCGGTGCCGGGCTCCTCGGCGCCGTCCTCGGGCGGCTGCTGCTCGCCGTGCCGCACGAGCGACGCGTAGACGAGGCTCGCCGACCGCGGGATGCGCATGCCCACCACGAGCTGGTCCACGCGTTCGAGCACGGGCCCGGGCGTCGTGAGCTCGTACGCGTAGGAACGCACGACCGACCTGAGCTGCCCCATGGCCGCGGCCGCCTCGACGTCGTGCCCCACGACGTCCCCGATGACCAGCCCGACGACGTCGGGCGTGATCTGCAGGACGTCGTACCAGTCGCCGCCCACCTGGGCGTGCTCGGAGTTGGGCGCGTAGTACGTCCAGACGTCGAGCCCCGTCACGTCCGCCTGCTCGGGCAGCATCGCGCGCTGCAGGGTCTCCGCGAGGCGGTGCTCCCGGGCGTAGAGACGCACGTTGTCGATCGCGAGACCGGCTCGCCTCGCGAGGGTGCGCAGGACCGCGTCGGCGCTCTCCGGGTCCGTCGTCGTCCCGGGTGAGGCCGGCAGGCCGCTCGTCGCGAGCAGCCCCAGGACGCGGCGGCGTCCGGCGATCGCGTGGAGCAGCACCTCGCGGGGCGCGCCCGCGAGCGTGGAGGTGCGCTGCCGCACGTCGCGGCTCAGCCAGCCCGACGCCGACCACTGCGGGTAGTCCGCCGACAGGTCGAGCCGGACAGGGCCCTCGATCCGTCCGTCGAGCAGGTCCTGCACCGTGTCCTGGAGGTCGATCACGGTCCCCGGGACCAGGAGGGCCGGGCCCGTCGCGTCGCCCAGCGCGTCGGTCTGCCCCATGGCCCCCTCGACGATGCCCGCACCGTCGGCGATGTACCGGCCGTGGCGCTGCCCGCGCCCGCTCGGTGGTGTCGTGGTGTCGATGCCCTCGGCGAACCGGAGCCCGTCGTCGTTCATGTAGAAGCCGGCCCACTCCACGAGCGCCCCCTCGAGGACGTCGCAGATCTCCCGCAGCGCGAGCGGGTAGTCCAGGTCGTTGAGGAGGTCCGAGGTCTCGGTGATGATCGCGAGCCCGGCACGCTTGCGGCGTTCGAGCTCGAGCGAGGCGAGCTGCGCCGCCGACCGGTCGACGTGCTCGGTGAGGTCGACCATCGAGCCCGCCCAGTGACCGACCTCGCCACCGGCCTCGTCGACCGGCGCGAGCGTGAGCTGCACCCAGATCATCGACCCGTCGTGGCGCTCGTGCTGCACGGTGCGCTTGACCTCGCGGCCCTCGAGGACCCCCGCCCGGAAGTGCTCGGCCTCGGACTGGTCCGCGAGGAGGTCCGACAGGAACTGCGGCCGACGCCCGACGACCTCGTCGGTCGAGTAGCCCGTGAGCCTGCTGAACGCGTCGTTGACCCAGAGCACGGGCATCCCCCCGGAGGCCGGGCCCAGGAGGAACGCCGCGACGCCCGCACGCTGGACCGCACGAGCGAGGGTCTCCGCCCCGCCGTCCGGCAGCGCCGCGCCACCGGCACGCGGAACGTGGCCCCAGGAGCCCAGACCCAGGCTCGACGAGCCGACCATTTCCACCTCCGAACGACACTGCCGTGAGCGCGTTACTGTCCCGAGTGGACATTCAACCGTAGATTGGTGATCTCCGAGACCTGTGCGGGTCCGGTCCACGCTGGGAGGAGCAACGTGCGCGACGGTAACACCACGGCTGGTAGCGAGCCCGAGGACCCCGAACTCGGGGCGAGCGGCGTCGTCACGGACCAGGCCGATCCTGCGAGCGTCCACGTCATCGTCGGGGCGACCCGAGCACGGATCGTCCTGTCGGGAGAGATCGACGCCGATCTCGGCGCCGATCTCCTGGACGCGACGGCCGACGCAGAGGCCACGGGCCTGCCCGTCGAGATCGACGCCCATCACGTGACCTTCATGGACTCCTCGGGCGTCGCCTTCCTCGCGCGGCTCGCGACGCGCGGCCCGCACCGGGTCCGGGTGCTGCGCGCCCCGCCCACGGTGCGGTTCCTCCTGGAGGTCACGCGAATCGGGGACATGCTCGACATCGTCGACGAGGACCCCGGCTTCGACCTTCCCGACGGCGTCACGCACCTCAACGGGAGCCGTCGCCTCCCGCGCACCGACCGCTGAGGCGGACCGCCCGGCCCACGCTCCGCCGTCGGGCTCGCGCGTCCCGGACGACACGCAGCAGGCCCCGGTCCTGACGGACCGGGGCCTGCTGGCACTCCAGGTGGCGGGACGTCCCGCCGGGGTCACCGCCCTGGCGGGCGGCTCACCGGGTTCAGCGGATCTTCTGGCCCGCGGAACGCAGCTGCTGCGACGCCTCGACGATGCGCTGAGCCATGCCGGCCTCGGCGAGCTTGCCCCAGGCGCGCGGGTCGTAGGCCTTCTTGTTGCCCACCTCGCCGTCGATCTTCAGGACACCGTCGTAGTTGCGGAACATGTGGTCGACGACCGGACGCGTGAACGCGTACTGCGTGTCGGTGTCGATGTTCATCTTGATGACGCCGTTGTCCACGGCCTCCGTGATCTCCTCGAGCGTCGAGCCCGAGCCGCCGTGGAAGACGAGGTCGAACGGGTTCTCCTTGCCGATGGCGTCGCCCACGGCCTTCTGGATGTCCGCGAGGATCGACGGACGCAGCTTGACCGCACCCGGCTTGTAGACACCGTGCACGTTGCCGAACGTGAGGGCCGTCAGGTAGCGGCCCTTCTCGCCCGCACCGAGAGCCTTGACCGTCGCGAGACCGTCCTCGACCGTCGTGTAGAGCTTGTCGTTGATCTCGGCCGTGTGGCCGTCCTCCTCGCCACCGACGACGCCGACCTCGATCTCGAGGATGGTGCGCGCGGCGACGGACAGCTCGAGGAGCTCCTCGGCGATGATCAGGTTCTCGTCGAGCGGCACGGACGAGCCGTCCCACATGTGCGACTGGAAGGTGGGCAGGCCACCGTTCTTGACCTGCTCGGCCTCGATCGCGAGCAGCGGGCGGACCCAGGAGTCCAGGTTCTGCTTGGCGCAGTGGTCCGTGTGCAGGGCGATGGTGACGTCGTACTTCTTCGCGACCTCGGTCGCGTAGGCCGCGAGGGCGAGCGAACCGGTCACGCGGTCCTTGATCGTCGAGCCGGACGCGTACTCGGCGCCGCCGACGGAGACCTGGATGATGCCGTCGGACTCGGCCTCGGCGAAGCCCTGAATGGCGGCGGTGATGGTCTGCGACGACGTGATGTTGACGGCGGGGTAGGCGAACTTGCCTGCCTTCGCGCGGTCGATCATCTCGGCGTAGACCTCGGGGGTTGCGATAGCCATCTGCAGAACTCCAATGACGGAAGGAGGTGGGTGCCGACGACACTGCCGCGCGCCCTGTTATCCCCATGATTTTGTCATGGATCCCTACCGGGGGTGTCGTCCGTCCCTCAGATGGACGCTCGTCACCACGGGTTGGGACGTCTCACGGAGCGGGCTGCAGGGCCGACCCGTCAGGGGACCACGAGGTGCTGCGTGACCCACGCGTGCATCGCGATCGCCGCCGCGGCGCCCGCGTTGATCGACCGCGTCGACCCGTGCTGCGTGATGTGCAGGACGTCGCGGCTCGCCGCGCGCGCCTCCATGGACAGGCCGGTGCTCTCCTGGCCGAACAGCAGCACGCACTCGGGCGGGAACGCGTACCCCTCGAGGGGGATCGAGCCCGGGACGTTGTCGATCCCGATGACGGGGATGCCCGCGCCCTCGCGGGCGGTCGCGGCCCAGGTCAGCAGGTCCTCGACCTGCGGGTGGTGGCTCACGTGCTGGTAGCGGTCAGTGACCATGGCGCCACGACGGTTCCAGCGTCGTCGCCCCACGATGTGCACCCCGGCCGCGTTGAACGCGTTCGCGGTGCGCACGACCGAGCCGATGTTGAGGTCGTGGCCCCAGTTCTCGATCGCGACGTGCAGGCGCCGGTCGCGCGGCCTGCGCGCGTCCATGTCCGCGACGACCGCCTCGACCGTCCAGTAGCGGTAGGCGTCCACGACGTTGCGGCGGTCGCCGTGCTCCAGGAGCTCGACGTCGTAGCGCGGGTCGGTCGGCCACGCCGCCCTGCCCCCGGGCCAGGGACCGACGCCCACCTCGACCTCGTCCTCACCACGGGGGGTCGGGTCGCCGGACTCGATCTGCCCGTCGGGCGTGGTCGGCCCGTCAGGCGTGGTCGGCCCGTCGGGGGCGATCTGCCCGTCGGGCGTGTTCGGCCCGTCGGGCCGGGGCTCGGGCTGGGACTCGGGCTGCGCGGGGCGGGCTGTCACGGTCCCATTGTCGCGGGTCCCGACCACGGCGCCGCGGCCGACCCCGGTCGTGGCGCACGGTGCGGACGGCCCCCACGTCCCGAAGGTGCGATCCACCCACGATGTTCACGGTCGCGCCACGCGGGCCCGGGCCTGCGCGGCAGCGCGCCCACTACGCTGGGTGCGTGCTCACCGACCTGCTCACGTCCACGCTGCCCGACGCCACGGCCGCGCTCGCCGCCGTCGACGGGAGCCACGTGGTCGCCCTGGGGCCCGACTGGCTCGACGCGCGGAACATGATCAGCGGGTTCATCGAGCGCTTCGGCGTCTACGCGGTGTTCGGCATCATCGCCGTGGTCTTCATCGAGACCGGCCTGCTCTTCCCGTTCCTGCCGGGCGACTCGCTGCTGTTCACCGCGGGCCTCCTCGTCGCGCAGGACGAGCTGAACCTGTCGATCTGGCTCGTGTGCGGCATGATCTTCGCCGCCGCATTCCTGGGCGACCAGCTCGCGTACCTGATCGGCAACAAGATCGGTCCGCGGCTCTTCAAGCCCGACGCACGCGTCCTGAAGACCAAGTACATCGACCAGGCCCACGACTACTTCGAGCGGTTCGGCGGCCGCACCGTCATCCTCGCGCGCTTCGTCCCCTTCCTGCGGACGTTCGCACCCGTCGCGGCCGGCATGAGCGGCATGCGCTACCGCACGTTCGTGGTCTACAACCTGGTCGGTGCGTTCGTCTGGGGCGTCGGCGTGACGCTGCTCGGCTACTGGCTCGGCAACGTCCAGTTCGTCAACGACCACATCGAGACGATCCTCGTGCTCATCGTCGCGATCTCCGTGATCCCCGTGGTCATCGAGGTGCTGCGCGCCCGCCGGGAGTCCCGTCGGGTCAAGGCCGAGGGCACGGGTGCCCTGGCGGACGCCGCGACCGTCTCCGAGCTCGCCACGTCGACCACGGCCGCAGCGACTCCCACCGCGCTCCCCACCGAGGCGACGACCGCACCGGTGACACGACCCGAGAAGTCGACGGACGCCGTCGAGCACTCCCCCGGAAAGGACGACTGATGCCTCGCGTGATCGAGAGCTGGCTCACCGACATGGACGGCGTGCTCGTCCACGAGGGCCACGCCATCCCCGGCGCCCCGGAGTTCATCCGGGCCCTGCGGGACAAGGAGCGCCCGTTCCTGATCCTCACGAACAACTCGATCTTCACGGCACGCGACCTGCGCGCGCGGCTCGCGACCTCGGGCATCGAGGTGCCCGAGGAGTCGATCTGGACGTCCGCCCTGGCCACGGCGCAGTTCCTGAGCGACCAGGTCCCCGGCGGCAGCGCCTACGCGATCGGCGAGGCGGGCCTGACCACGGCCCTGTACGAGGCCGGGTACACGCTCACCGAGTCGGACCCCGACTACGTCGTGCTGGGCGAGACCCGCACCTACTCGTTCGAGGCCATCACCAAGGCCGTGCGCCTCATCCTGGGTGGCTCGCGGTTCATCTGCACCAACCCGGATACGACCGGCCCCTCGCAGCAGGGGCCGCTGCCCGCCACGGGTGCGGTCGCGGCCATGATCACCGCCGCGACGGGGCGCGAGCCCTACTTCGTGGGCAAGCCCAACCCCATGATGTTCCGGTCCGCGCTCAACCGCATCGACGCGCACTCCGAGACGACCGCCATGATCGGCGACCGCATGGACACCGACGTCGTGGCCGGGATCGAGGCGGGGCTCTACACGTACCTCGTCATGACGGGCTCGACCAAGATCCACGAGGTCGACACCTTCCCGTTCCGCCCCAGCAAGGTCGTCGACTCGATCGCCGACCTCGTCGACCGCGTCTGAGGCTTCTGCGGCGGGCTGCCCCGCCACGCAGCCCCACCGCGACGTCGCCCCGCTGGCCCGCTGCCCGCTGCCCGCTGCCCCGGGCAGCGCACCGCCCCGGCCCCCCGACCAGCTCGGGGTACCGGGGCGGCGGTCCGTGGACGCCTCAGGCCTTGACCGCCAGGACCGGGCAGCTCGCCCGGAGGAGGATCTGCTGAGGCGTGGAGCCGAGCACGAGCTTGCCCACCGGTGTCCGGCGGCGCAGGCCGACGACGATGAGCTCCGCGTCGACCTCCTCCGCGACCTCGAGGACCACGTCGGCCGGCAGGGCGCCGGACTTCAGGTGGCGCACCTCGTGGCCGACCTGCGCCTCGTCGAGGATCTCGATGACGTGGGCCAGCTCGGCCTCGTCGGCCCACCGGGGGTCGACGAGCCGGTCCGCCCGCGTGGCGTTGACGATCACGACCTTCGACCCGAGCAGCGCGGCCGACCGGCCCGCTGCTCGGGCGCTGGCGGTCCCGAGGTCGCCGGGAGCGTAGGCGAGGACGACGGTCATCAGTTCACCTCCTGCGACTGGGATTCTTCACGGATCTCCTCGCCGAGCCGGGACAGCTCGACGTTGGCACGCTTCTCGCGGCTCTTGAGCCACAGGCCGAGGCCCACGATCACGAGGATCGAGACGTAGGCGGTGGCTGCGAACGGGCTCGTCACGAGGTACGAGAGGTCTCCCTGGCTGATGGTCAGGGAGCGCCTCAGGCGATCCTCGGCCATGGGGCCCAGGATCATGCCGACCACCATGGGGGCCACGGGGTAGCCGTAGCGCCGCATGAAGAAGCCGACCACACCGATGACGAGCAGGATGAGCACGTCGACCGGGGAGAAGTTGAGCGCATAGGACCCGAGCGCCCCGAACAGCAGGATGCCCGCGTACAGGTAGTGCCGGGGGATCTGCAGGACCTTGACCCACATGCCGACGAGCGGCAGGTTGAGGACGATCAGCATGAGGTTGCCGATGTAGAGGCTCGCGATGAGCGCCCACACGAGCGACGACTGCGTCTGGAAGAGCATCGGCCCCGGCTGGATCCCGTACGACTGGAACGCGACGATGATGATGGCCGCGGTCGCGGTCGTGGGGAGCCCCAGGGTCAGGAGCGGGACGAGGACGCCCGAGGCTGCGGCGTTGTTCGCCGACTCCGGGCCTGCGACGCCCTCGATGGCGCCCTTGCCGAACTGGTCCTTGTGCTTGCCGGCGAGCTTGCGCTCGGTCGCGTACGACAGGAAGGTCGCCACGTCGGCGCCACCGGCCGGGATGGTCCCGACGGGGAAGCCGATCGCGGTGCCGCGGAGCCAGGGCTTCCACGAGCGGCGCCAGTCCTCGGGCTTCATCCAGGAGCGCCAGCCCTTCTCGACCGGGATGACGTGCACCGGTCCGTGCCGCAGGCGCGACGCCACGTAGAGCGCCTCGCCCACCGCGAACAGGCCCACGGCGACGATCACGACGCTGAGGCCGTCGGCGAGGTTCGGGACGCCGAACGTGAAGCGCTGCTGCCCGGTCAGGGTGTCCGTGCCCATGAGCCCCAGGAACAGGCCGAGGGCGAGGGCGACCATGCCGCGCGAGACGGACTTGCCGAGGAGCGCTCCCACCGTGATGAAGGCGACGATCATGAGCGCGAAGTAGTCGGGCTCGCCGAGCTGGACGGCCCACTTCGCCATGACGGGAGCCACGAGCGTCAGGAGGACGGTCGCGATGGTGCCCGCGACGAACGACCCGATCGCGGCCGTGGCGAGTGCCGCGGCTCCGCGCCCGAGCCTGGCCATCTTGTGGCCCTCGAGCGCGGTCACGATCGAGGCCGACTCGCCCGGGGTGTTCAGCAGGATCGAGGTCGTCGACCCGCCGTACATGCCGCCGTAGTAGATGCCCGCGAACACGATGATCGCGGCCGTCGCGTCGAGCGAGTACGTCAGGGGCAGGAGCAGGGCGATGGTCATGGCGGGTCCGATGCCCGGCAGGACGCCGACCGCCGTCCCGATGAACACGCCGAACAGCGCGTAGAGCAGGTACACGGGCTGCGCGACCGTCGCGAAGCCCTCCATCAGTGCGGAGAGGTTATCCACGGAGGAAGCTCACCCCTTCAAGGAACGGGCCGGGGGGCAGCGACAGGCCGAGCAGCCCGCCGAAGACGAGCTGGATGATGAGGGCCAGGACGACCGCGAGCGCGATCGCACGCCACCACGGGCGGGCGCCGAGCACGATCGCCGACCCGCCGAAGAGCAGCGTCGCCGCGACCGGCCAGCCGGCGAGGTTGATCGTGTAGACGTGCGCCACGAAGATGACGCCGAGGAGAGCCACCGTCTTCCAGTCGGTCCTGACGTTCGGGTCGACGTCCTCGCCGTCGTCCTCCTCGCCGAACTTCCCGCGCAGGAGACCGACCAGGACGAGGACGCCCGAGATCAGCAGCAGGCCGCCGACGAGATAGGGGAAGGCGCGGGGGCCCATGGTGGTCGTCGACCCCGGGACCTGGATGGTCCCGGCGTCGACGACCACGAACACGCCCAGGGCGATCGTCACCGCGGCGACGACGTACTCGCCGATCCGCCGCCTGGGAGCCGCGTCGGTGTGCGCCGCCGCGGCCCCCGACGGCCCGGTCCCGCCGGTGAGCGGGACCTCTTCGGTCACCGGGACCTGGTCGCGCGCGTCGGCGCGAGGTTCCGTGGCGACCTGGGGGGAGGTCCCGCCCGGTGCGGGGGATTCACCGGGCGGGACGGGAGAGGACGGGGACATGTCAGGCGACCAGACCGATGTCCTGCAGGACCGCCTGGATGTCGGCGATGTTCTGCTGGAGGTAGTCGTCGAAGTCGGCGCCGGTGACGAACGCGTCGGCCCAGCCCTTCTCCTCGAGCGTGGCCTGCCACTCCTCGGACGCGTGGAGCTCGGTGAGGACGGCCTCGAGCGCGGCGCGCTCCTCGTCCGTGATGTCGGCGGGGGCGAGGACGCCACGCCAGTTGGTGAGGTCGAACCCGTAGCCCGCGTCGTGGAGCGTGGGGACCTCGGGGAGCGCCTCGACCTTCTCGGGGCTCGTGACCGCGAGCGCGCGCAGGGTGCCCGCCTTGACCTGCTCGGCGTACTCGCCGACGCCCGAGATGCCGGCGCTGACCTTGTTGCCGAGGAGGGCGGAGAGGGACTCGCCACCGCCCGAGTACGCGACGTAGTTGAGCGTGTCGACGAGCTTCTCCGACGGGACGCCGGCCTGCTTGAGGAGCATCCCCGCGAGGATGTGGTCCGCACCGCCTGCGGACCCGCCGGTCACCGTGACGTCCTTGCCGTTGGCGACGATGTCGTCCACGAGCTCCTTGAGCGTCGTGTACTTGGACTCGGCCGGCACGACGATGACGAGCGGCTCCTCGGTGAGGCGCGCGATCGGGGTCGTGTCCTCGATGCGGGCCTGGGACTTGTTGGTCTCGACCGCGCCGACCATGACGAGCCCGGTCACCATGAGGGTGTTGGGCTCGGTGACGGTCGCGAGGGAGGCCAGACCGACGGTCCCGCCCGCCCCGCCCACGTTGGTCACGTTGATGGTCTTCGCCAGCCCGGTGGCCTGCAGCTCCTTCTGGAGCGCCCGGCCCGTCTGGTCCCAGCCACCGCCCGGGTCCGCGGGGACGATGATGTCGAGCGAGGCCAGGCCGACCGCGGCGGGCTTGTCGCTGCCCTCGGCGGCCGGGGCCTCGTCTCCCGAGGCGAGACCTGCGCAGGCGCTCAGCGCGAGGGCGAGGCTGGTGAGTGCTGCTGCGCCGGCGAGGCGGCGACGCCCTGACGGACGCGTGCTGTGCCCGCGACGCGGGCTGACGACGGATGCCATTTCTCCTCCTTGAGCAGGCCTCGCGACGTCGTAGTCCCGGGCCGTTGGTGTGCAGCGGAGCCTAGGAGCGTGGAGGTGGTCCGTGGTCCCTGAGGTCGTAATGGACGTTGTGGTCGTTGTGGTCAGGCGAATTTCCGGCGTCAGGTCACGGGTACGTCTCGGTTCTGCACCCGAGTGGCGGACCGCACCTGTGGCCTGGGGCACACTTGTCCGGTGGGATGGGCAATGCCGCTCAGGGTTCAGCTGCTCCTGCTGCAGGTCGTCATCGTCCTCGCCGTGGTCTCGGCCGCAGGCGTGGTCGCGGGGACCCTGCAGGAGCGGCAGCTTCGTGACGCGTACCTGGACCGGATGACGGGGGTCGCGCAGTCGGTCGCGGGCCTGCCGGCCATCAGGGACGCGCTGGGCGCTGCCGACCCGTCGGCCACGATCCAGCCCATCGCCGAGGTCATCCGCGAGGCCTCCGACGTGACCTACGTCGTCGTGACCGACGACGAGGGCATCCGCATGTCCCACCCCACGGCGGAACGCATAGGGGAACGTGTGTCCACCGACCCCTCCGTCCCCCTGTCCGGGGGGACCTACATCGGCACCCAGACCGGCACCCTGGGCGAGTCGTGGCGCGTGAAGGTCCCCATCTACGACGAGTCGGGGCGGGCCGTCATCGGGGCCGCGTCGGTCGGCATCCTCGAGTCGCAGCTCCACGCGGACTTCCGCGAGGACCTGGACGGCCTGCTCCTCGCGCTGGGCACCGCCGCGGCGGGCGGTGTCGTGTGCGCCTGGTGGGTCACGCAGCTCGTCCGCCGCAGGATCTACCGGCTCGAGCCGGAGGAGATCGCGTCCCTCCTCGAGACGCGTGACGCCATGCTCCACGGCATCAGCGAGGGGGTCGTGGCGCTGGACCGCACCGGGCGGGTCGCGCTCGTCAACGACGAGGCGCGTCGCCTCCTGGGGCTGGGCCCCGGTGAGGCCCCGGTCGGGTCGCTCGCGACCGACGTGCTCGACGGCCAGCTCCTGGAGCTCGCCGACCGCCCCGGCGACCACTCGAGCGGCGAGCTGCTCCTCGCGGGCGAACGCGTCCTCCTCGCCCGTGCCAACCCGGCGACGGTCGACGGGCGGGCCGTGGGCGCGGTGCTCGTGCTGCGCGACCACACCGAGCTGCACGCCCTCCTGCAGGACCTCGACGGCGCCCGTGACCTGACCGACGCGCTGCGCGCGCAGTCGCACGAGTTCGCCAACAAGCTGCACGTCGTCTCGGGCCTGCTCGAGCTGGGCCAGCACGTCGAGGCCGTCGCCTTCATCGAGCGCGCCGGGCACGGCGGGCTCCTCACGGCGAGCGTGATCGCCCCGGGCGTCCACAGCCCGCAGGTTGCCGCGCTGCTCCTGGCCAAGGCGACCACGGCGCGCGAGCGCGGGATCGACCTCGAGGTCGACCCGTGCTCGGTGCTCGACGCCCCCGGCTCCCCCGACTCGACGGCACTCCAGCAGGACGTCCTGACGATCCTCGGCAACGCGATCGACAACGCGATCGACGCGGCGGGCCCCGGCGGGACCGTCCAGGTCCTCGTCCAGGAGGACGACGAGGAGGTCGTCGTCCTCGTCGACGACGACGGACCGGGGGTCCCGACGGCGTTGCGCGCCGCGGTCTTCCGGCCCGGCTTCAGCACCAAGCACGCAGGAGCCCGGCCTGCCCGGTCCGTCCGCCGGGTGCCGCGTCCCGGCACCGGCACGTCGTCGTCCCCCCGCTGGGACGCCCTCCGGCACGACGACGCCCCTGCACCTCACCTCCAGCCGACGCCAGGCTCCGACGCGGGAACCGCGCGCGGCATCGGGCTCGCCCTCGTGCGACGGATCGTCGCCCGGCGGGGCGGCACCGTCGGCTTCACGACCTCACCGCTCGGCGGCGCGCGCCTCACGCTGACGCTGCCCGTGCGCTCCTCCGCGGCCCCCTCGGGGGCCGCACTCGACCGACTCACCGGGACGGTGCACCGATGACCTCCACAGACGACCGACTGCGAACCCTGATCGTCGAGGACGACCCGCTCATCTCCCGCCTGCACCGCGGGTTCGTGGAGAGCCACCCCCGCTTCGTCGTCGTGGGCGAGGCCCGCACCGGCGCGGAGGCGGTGCGCGCGATCTCGGTGCTCGAGCCCGACCTCGTCCTGCTCGACATCTACCTGCCCGACACGAGCGGGTTCGCGGTCCTGAACCAGCTCCGTCGGCGGCCCGGTCCCCCCGTGGACGTCATCGCGACGACGGCGGCACGCGAGCTCGACAGCGTGCGCCGCGCCATGGCGGGCGGCGTGCAGCACTACCTCGTCAAGCCGTTCACGGCTGCGGTGCTGCGCGGGCGGCTCGACGAGGTCGTCAGGTTCCGTGCGCAGGTGCGGGCGACCGACGGCGCCCTCGACCAGGCCACGGTCGACCGGCTCGTCCGGCAGGCCCGCAACGAGGGTCCCCAGCTGCCCAAGGGTCTGTCCGACCGCAGCCTGGAGCTCGTCGTCGGGGCCCTCGTCGAGGTGTGCCGGACCGGGTCGGTGGACGCCTCGGCGGTCGACGTGGCCGAGGCGACCGGCATGTCCCGGGTGAGCGCGCGCCGCTACCTCGAGCACCTCGTCACGATCGGCCAGGCCGAGGTCAACCCGCGCTACGGCTCGGCCGGTCGGCCCGAGAACCGCTACAAGCCGCTCCTCGCGGTCAGCGCGGAGTCACCGGCCTAGCTGGACCGTGGGACGGACGGACGGACGAACGGAGGGCGGGCCGGGACCTCGAAGGGTCCCGGCCCGCCCGCCGTCGTCGTGCAGGAGGGTCTCAGGCGTCCGCGCGTGCCCGACGGCGCTTGCTCACCGCGAGCAGGCCCGCGCCACCCAGGAGCAGCATCACGGCGAAGGCCGTGAGCGTCGCCGAGTCGGCACCGGTGTCCACGAGCCCCGAGTAGACGTCGCACTCGACGTCGCCGCCGACCGGGAAGCTGAACGTGACGGGGGCGAGGGCCGTCCCCGGCTCGTAGAAGCCTGCGAACGCCTTGGCGCCCGCGGCGGTCAGCGTGGCGGGGGCACCCGTCCACGTGACGGTGCTGCCCGAGGTCGACTTCTTGCCCGAGAGGTTCAGGCTCGCGAACGCGACGCCCTTGCTCGTGGACTTGTTGCCCTGCATGTCGCTGCTGACGACGTCGACGACCAGGGTGCCAGTGCTGCCGTCGACCTGGACCCGCGGGTTGGAGATCTGCAGGTCGAGGATGCCGTCGTGGCCCGAGAACTTCACCGAGCCGGCGAAGCTCGTCCGCCCCTTGCCGAGGTCGGTGTTGAAGGAGCCCTTGCCGCCGCTCCACGTGAAGGACGAACCGTTGTCCTTGACGCCGCTCGTCGAGACCGAGCCCTTCGCGATCGGCCCGGCGATGTACGCACGGAACGAGTCGCCCACGCCCCAGCTCAGGGTCGCGCCGTTGACGCCCTGCGCGTAGCACTGCTGGGCGGCGGAACCGCCCGAGGTGCTGGCCGCGCCCGTGACCGTGATGACCGCGGAGACCTTGTGGTTCGCGCCCTCGAGGGACAGCGTGTGCTCGCCCGGCTCGAGGTCCTTGGGGATCGTGACCGTGGCCGACGCGGCGCCGCCGGTGTTGGCCGTGACCCCGGTCGCGAGGGTGCGCGGCGTCGACCGGATGATCGACGTCAGGCCCGTCTCGTTCGCCCCGAAGCCCACGCCGCTGATCGTGACCTGGCCGCCGGGGACGACCTGGTAGGTCGAGAGGGTGGCCTTGGTCGTGTCGATCGGCTGCGGGTTCCCACCGGGCTCGGTGGTCGGGAGGTCGCCCTCGTGGTCCGCCCCGACGGTGAACGTCACCGGGTCGAGCGCCGTGCCTGCGGTGTAGAACCCGGAGAACGCGTCCGCCCCCTCCGCGGTGAGCACCGCGGGGACCCCGGCGAACGTCACGGCCTCACCGGCGGACGTGACCGTGGCCGCGTCGAGGTCGAGCTGCGCGATGACCACGGTTCCCTCGACGATGCCGCCGCTCGTCGTCGCGGAACGGACGTCGACCACGAGGCCTGCCGTCCCGTCCTCGGCCACGACGACCTGCGGGTCGGAGAGGGTCGTGTCCAGGACGCCCTCGTGGGCGGTGAAGCGGACAGAGCCCGCGTACGAGACGTGGTCCTCGGCAGAGCTCGTCTGGACGAAGGAGAACACGCCGTTCGCACCCCGCGTTGCGCCGCCACCGAGCGTGATGCCCGACGGTCCGACGTAGGTGCGGAAGCTCTCCTTGAAGCCCCACTGGAGGCTGCCGACCGGCGTCGCGCCGACCACCGTGACGCTCGTCTCGCCCGTCGCGCCCAGCGCGCTCGTGACCTTGACCGGGTGTGCGCCCGGGGTCAGGCCGGCCGGGACGGTCGCGGTGACCTTCCCACCCTGTGCGGTGAACGTGGCGGCCGTCCCGCCGAGCCGGACGGAGGACACGGAGTCGCCCGACCCGAGTC
Source organism: Oerskovia sp. NPDC057915 (assembly GCF_042887685.1). Classification (NCBI taxonomy): domain Bacteria; kingdom Bacillati; phylum Actinomycetota; class Actinomycetes; order Micrococcales; family Cellulomonadaceae; genus Oerskovia; species Oerskovia sp. NPDC057915. The sequence continues at coordinate 118,089 of NZ_JBHVOS010000005.1, forward strand.
CCTCGACCGTCAGCGTGACCTTCTCGCCGACCTTCACCGCGGCCGAGCCGACCGTGACCGTGAGCGGCGCGGGAGCCTGGGCATCGGTGTAGCGGACCGGGACGGAGAGCTCCTGAGCAGCGTTCGTCACGCCACCGGCACCGTAGGTGTAGACACCGAACGAGCCGGTCTCCGGCCATGCGACGTCCACGCCGGACGCCTGCTTGGGCTTGACCGTCAGCTCGGCCGTGAACTCACCCTCGGGCGAGACCGTGACCCACTGGCCACGCACCGCGCCCTGGTAGGCGGGCGAGATCGCGTCGAACCCGGCCTGGCTCAGCGCCCAGCGCTGGTCGCCGACCACGCGCGCCGCCGACGGAGCGCCCGCGGACGGCTTCCACGTGTCGGCGAACTTCCCGAAGACCACGTACGTCCCCGCAGGGTTGCCGGCCGAGATCGGCGGGCGGTTGCCCTCAGGAGCGAGGTTCCCGGCCGGGTCGAACCCGGAGCCCTTCACGACGACCTTGTCCCCCGCACGCACCAACGCGTTCCCCAGCGGGGTCGTGCCGTCAGCGGCGAATACCTCGATCTTCGGCTCGAACACCGGCGCGGGCTCGTTGGTGAAGTTCACCGCGACCGACTTCTCCTGCGCGGCGTTCTTCATGCCGCCCGCGGCGTACGTGTAGACACCGAACGTGCCGCCCTCGAGCGCGTCGAGCGTCGTGAGCTTCAGCCTCGCCGTGAACGAGCCGTCGGCGGAGATGTTCACCCAGTCCTTGCGGATCGCGCCCTGGTACTGCGACGGGACCTGGTCCAGCACCGACTCGGCCAGGGCCCACGCCTGCGGGCCCGTCTTGCGAGCCGTCGACGGCGCCCCCGTCGAGGGCTGCCAGTCCTTCGCGAACGACCCGAACACCACGTAGCTGCCCTGCGGCAGGTGCGCCGGGATCGGGACCCCGCGGCCGCCCACGTTCGCAGCCGGGTCGAACCCGGTGCCCTTCACGACGATCTCGTCACCAGGACGGACCACGGTGGTGCCGAGCGGCGTCTTCCCGTCCGCGGCGAGCACGTCGATCTTCGGTGCGAACACCGGCGTCGTGGGCTCCTCGCCCTTGAACGTGATCGGGGTGAACGTGTCGAGCGTGCGGTCGGTGACCGACAGCCCGTGCGCGGCCGACGTGGCCACCTGGTAGGACTTCGACGCGTCGAGCGTGCCTGCCGGGACCGTGATCGTGGTCGTGAACGCGCCGTCCTTGACGAGCGCGCTCGGGACGAATGCCTGCTTCAGCCACCCCGCGCCGGGCAGGGCCGAGCCACCGCTCCAGACGGAGGTCTCGCCGAGGAGCACGTACGCGCCGTTCTTCGCGCCCGCGCCGACGAACCCGGTACCCGAGACCGTGAACGTGTTCTCGACCGCCGGGTCGACGTCCTTGCTCGGGGTGACGGTGACCTTGGGATCCGCGACCGGGGCCGGCGGGTCGACCTGCTTGGCCGTCACGGTGTGCGGGACGACGCCGGACGTCGACGCAGCGAAGGCAGCAGCATCGGTCGGGGTGAAGCGTGCGGTGAAGGCGTGCTCCCCCACGGCGGCGGACGCGACGTCACGGTGAGCGACGCCGTCGGGCACCGCGGTGGCCGCGCCCAACGAAGTGGCGCCGTCGAAGAACTCGATCGTGCCTGCCGCTGCCGGGTAGACCGTCGCGCTGAGCGCGATGGCCGCGCCCTCGACCGAGGTACCCCCCGGGGAGACGGCGAGCGTCGTCGTCGTGACGGTCGCGGGGGCCACGGGGAGCGGGGCGTCGAGCGTCGCGGTCAGGGTGGACATGGGCTTGCCGACGTACGCGGAGAAGTAGCTCGAGACCGCGGCGAGGTCGTTCGAGACGGTGCCGTTCGCGACGAGGACCAGCGTGTCGCCGGTCCGCGTGGGTGCGACGGTGACGTCCGCGACCTTGGCGTCGTTCCCGGTGCCCTCGTTGACCGTACCCGCGAAGTCGGCCGTGAGGACGCCCGCCGTCGAGGAGGTCAGCCGGAGCGTGAGGTCCGAGATCGTCAGGTTCAGCGCGCCGTCGTGGCCCGAGTACGTGGTCGATCCGGCGAGCTTCACGGTCCCCGCGCCTGCGGCGTCGAGCGCACCGGAAGCCGGCCTGTAGACCGACTTCCCGTCGACCAGGGCGGGCGTGACGGTCCCCTTGGCGATCGGGCCGGTGACGTAACCCGTCCAGCCGTCCGTGAAGTTCCAGGTGGCGCTGCCGCCCGACACCGTGACGGTGTCCGCGGCGGCTCCTGCCGGGGAGACCCCGACGAAGGTGAGACCGGCGACGAGCGCTCCGGTCAGGAGTGACGCGAGGGCGCGTCGGCGCCCTCCTCGTTGCGTGATGAGCACTCGATCTCCTGTGAAGGTCCAGGGTCGCCCGCGATGGCGACGCATGGCGACAGGTCTCTCGACCATCGCCCCGTGGACCATATAAGGGCTGCCTCACCAAAGCAAGGCAAACCTTATCTGGTGTGGGTGGAGTCACACCCACGTCTCGCCCGGACGCAGCCGAGGGGCGGTGCACCCTCCGGCACACCGCCCCTCGGACGAGTCCCCCCGACCCCGATCCGGGGTCAGGTCCTCACGCCTCAGCGGTCGACGATCGACCCGTTCCCGTGGAAGTCGACGCGCGGCGCGGCGCGCACCGCCGGGTTCTCGACCTCGAAGTACTCCGCCCGCTGGAACCCGAACATCCTCGCGACGACGTTCGGCGGGAACGTCTCGACCTTCGTGTTCAACGTGCGCACGTTCGCGTTGTAGAACCGGCGACCGGCCGCGATGCGGTCCTCCGTGTTCGTCAGCTCGTCCTGGAGGCGACCGAAGTTCTCGCTCGCCCGCAGCACGGGGTAGGCCTCCGCGACCGCGAACAGCCGCCCCAGGGCCTGCGTGAGCTGGTTCTCCTTGGCCGCCTGGTCCGCAGGTCCCGACGCGGGACCGGCCGCTGCCGAACGAGCCGCCGCGACCTCCTCGAACACCCCGCGCTCGTGCGCCGCGTACCCCTTCACGGTCTCCATGAGATTCGGGATGAGGTCGTGGCGACGGTGCAGCTCGACGTCGATCTGGCGCCACGACTCCTGCACCAGGTTCCGCAGCCGGACGAAGCCGTTGTACTGCGCGACCGCCCAGAACAGGACGATCAGGACGACGATGCCGATGACGATCAAGGCGATGGTGCCGCCTGTCATGCTGCCCCCTTGGGCTGAGCTGGTCGGACCGGCCGCCCGGGCACCGCACGGCCGGACCGGACGGTCCGGGCGCGAGACGCCGTCGGGCAGCGCGGAAGGTAGGTGCATCGTAGCGGTGCGGCCCCTCGCCGGACCGTGCGGCTCACGGCGACGGCGTGCCCCACGGCGGCGCCTCGGCAGACCCCGCCCTCGGACCCGGGACGGGCCCGCCCGGCCTGCGCGGCGGCTGCTGCGAGCGACGCGGCGGGAGCGCCCCGCGGTCCAGCCACACGAAGTCCGGGACGGCGTCGACCACCACGGCGAGCCGCGAGAGCATCGGGAAGACGTTGTCCGGCACCGTCCGCCCACCCGTCCACGCGAGGATCGCGTCCCCCTCGATCCGCAGGAACCGGCGCTCGAAGTCCGCGTCCAGCAACCGCTGCATGGTGCGCGGGTGCAGCACGTCGTGCGCGAACCGCAGGTCGCTCGACTCGACCCGCCACGCCCGATTGAAGGCGTCCGACTCGAGCTGGATGTCCTGCCCGCCGAACACCTTGGCCAGCTTCGCGCCGAGCCCCTCGGGCGTGAGCTGGAGCGTCGGGAACGACGCGTCGAGCAGCAGCGCGACCACGTGCGCGGAGTGCGTCGTCGACTCCTTGCCCGAGCCCGTGGTCCACGAGTAGGTGAACGACAGGGCGGAGCGCCCCTCGAACGGCCCCGTCAGGACCTCGGTCGCACGCCGCGAGCGCCCCTCGTCGAACGGAGCGCCGCGCCACCGCCGCGCGAGCGCAGGGTCGGCACCGTGGAGCTGCCACCCGTTCTCCGACGCCCAGCGCTCGAGCAGCGCGATCCGCGCCCGGTGCCCCCACCAGCCGACGAGCACCCCCGCGACGGCGAGCAGCGCCATCCCGACCACGAACCACGAACCGTCCATCGCTCCCCCTGCTCGTCGGGGCCGGGGCCCTGTCGTCGTCGGACCGGGCCGGGTCGGGCCCCTGTCGTCGTCGGACCGGGCCGGGTCGGGTCGGGCCCTGTCGTCGTCGGACCGGGCCAGGTCAGCCCGGCCGGGCCCGGCCCGAACCCGTCAGCCCAGGTCCGTCGGGCCCGTCAGCCCAGGTCGAAGTCGGCCAGGCCGAAGATCGAGTGGTACGGCACGCCGAGCGCCTCGATCTTCTCGCGGGCTCCCGTGTCGCGGTCCATGATCGTCGCGACGCCCACGACCTCGGCGCCCGCCGCCCGCGCGGCCTCGATCGCCGTGATGGGCGAGCCGCCCGTCGTGGTCGTGTCCTCGACGACGACGACCCGGCGCCCTGCGATCTCCGGACCCTCGATCTGACGCTGCATGCCGTGCGCCTTGGCCGCCTTGCGGACCACGAACGCGTCGAGGTCCTGACCGCGCGATGCGGCCGCGTGCAGGAGGGCGGTCGCGATCGGGTCGGCGCCCAGCGTCAGGCCACCCACGGCGTCGACCTCGGCGGTGCCCAGCCCGACCTCCTCGAGCTGGTCCAGCAGGACGTGCCCGATGAGCGGGGCCGCACGGTGGTGCAGGGTGACGCGGCGCAGGTCCACGTAGTAGTCGGCCTCCTTGCCGGAGGACAACGTCACCTTCCCGTGCACGATCGCGAGCTCGGCGATCAGGTCGCGAAGCTGCTCGCGGGGCGTCGGGGACAGGTGCGTGGAGGTCTCGGTCATGGGGTCAAGGCTAGCGGTCCGGCGCCTGTGCGGGCCGTGTCTCCTCGTCCTCCGGACGCCCCGGGGCCCGGACGTGAGCGAGGACACCGGCGAGCAGGAGCGCGAGGTCGCGCACGTCCTCGACCGGTGCCGGGCCGTCCGTCCACGACAGGACCGCCCCGGACTCGAACCGCAGCCGGGTCCCGGCGTACGCGGGGGCCAGGAGCATCTGCCGCACGGAAGCCGTCAGGATCTCGTGGGCCGCGAGCTCGTCGGGGGCCCGGACCGTCCAGGCCGCGGCGAACGCCGGGTCGTCGAACACGACCTGACGCCCCACGACCCGCTGGACCGACGGCTGCCCGTACCCCACGGGCACGACCTCGACCGTCGGGACCTCCTGCGATGCGTCGAGGGCCACGACCTGGCACTCGACCATCGTCGGGCGCCCGCGCCCAGCCATGGTCGCCGCGGAGCGCCACGCGTACCGGAACGTCACGAGCGGCCGCCCGCCGACCGTCCCGGTCCGCAGGTCCTCGACCCGGCCGCGGTCCTGGACGTCGAACGGGGCCCCCTTCCACCGGTCGAGCAGCGCATGGTCCACCGGGACGGCCTCCCAGCCGAGGTCGCGCAGGAGCTCGTCCTGAGCGGCACCGCGGCGACGCCGGGCGACGACGCCCACCACGGCCGCCGAGACCACGAGCACCAGCAGCACACCGAGCACGACGAGCCCCACGACCGACTCCCGGCTCATGCGCGCCTCCCCCCGCCCCGCACTCCCCTAGCGCCCCTCGAACGCCCGCACGGCCGCGCGTGGCGCGACCTTCAGCAGCCCCGAGGCCAACCGGTAGCGCAACGACGGGGTCGAGATCACGACGCCGCGGCGCACGTCCGCGAGCGCCGCCGAGACCACGCGGTCCGCGTTGAGCCACACGACGTCGGGGAGCTGCGTGAAGTCGATCCCCGCCCGCTCGTGGAACTCGGTGTGCGTGAGCCCCGGGCACAGGGCAGTGGCCGTGACACCCGTGCCGCGCAGCTCGACCGCGAGCCCCTCGGTGAACGTCCGCACCCACGCCTTGGCCGCCGAGTACGTACCGCCCGCCGTGAGCGCCGCGATCGACGCGACGTTGAGGACCGCACCGCGCCCGCGCTCGGTCATCTGCCCTGCGGCGGCGTGCGACAGCACCAGGACCGCGCGCACCATGACGTCCAGGGCCTTGACCTCGGCGTCGAGGTCGCCGCCCACGAAGCGCTGATGGACGGTGTAGCCCGCGTTGTTGACGAGCAAGCCCACGGGCCGCTGCCCTGCCTCGTCCTCCTCGAGCACGGTGAGACGCGCTGCGACGCGCGCGACGTCGTCGGGCACCGAGAGGTCCGCCGGGAGCACCTGGACCCGTACGCCCGCGGCCGCACGGATCTGCGCCGCGACGCGCTCCAGGCGGTCCTCGTCGCGCGCGACGAGGACCAGGTCGTGACGGGCCGTGGCCAGCTGCCACGCGAACTCGAGCCCCAGGCCGGCGCTGGCGCCGGTGATCAGTGCAGTCGCCATGGCCTCAGCCTAGGGGGCGCGGGACGGTCGGGAGACCCGCACGCCCGACGGCGTCGCGCACCACCGCGCGTCGGGGACGCCGGGGGCGTGGGTCCGCCCGGATAGCCTGTCGCCATGCGTCTCGCCACCTGGAACATCAACTCGATCCGAGCCCGCGCCGAGCGCGCCGTCGCCTTCCTCGAACGATCGGGCACCGACGTGCTCGCGCTGCAGGAGACCAAGTGCAAGGACGCCCAGTTCCCGCACGCCGTCTTCGAGGCCGCGGGCTACGAGGTCGCGCACTTCGGGCTGAGCCAGTGGAACGGCGTCGCGATCGTCTCGCGCGTCGGCATCGAGGACGTCGAGACGGGCTTCGCGACCCAGCCCCACTTCGGGGCCGAGCCGCACCTGGAGGCCCGGGCCATCGGGGCGACGTGCGGCGGCGTGCGCGTGTGGAGCCTGTACGTGCCGCACGGTCGAGCCCTCGACGACCCGCACTACCCGTACAAGCTCGAGTGGCTGCACAACCTGCGCACCCAGGCGGCCGGCTGGCTCGAGGCGGACCCGGCGGCGCAGGTCGCGCTCGTCGGGGACTGGAACGTCGCACCGCTCGACACCGACGTGTGGGACCCGGCCGTGTTCGCGGGGCACACGCACACCTCGCCGGCCGAGCGTGCGGCCTTCGCCGACTTCGCGGAGGCCGGGTACACCGAGGTCACGCGCGACTTCTTCCCCGAGGAGCACAAGTACACGTACTGGGACTACCAGCAGCTCCGCTTCCCCAAGAACCAGGGCATGCGGATCGACTACGCCTACCTGTCCCCCGCGCTGCGCGCCCGCGCGACGGGCGTCGAGATCGACCGGGACGAGCGCAAGGGCAAGGGCGCCTCGGACCACGTCCCGGTGATCGTGGACCTGACGGACTGACCGTCCGGCCCTCCGGAAACGCTGAGTGCGGAGCAGTTGTCGTCGGACGAGCCGTTCGACGACAACTGCTCCGCACTCAGCGGCAGAGGACCTAGCCCAGCGTCACGACGACCTTGACCTCGGAGCCCTCCGGCTGCACCGGGATCGGCAGCGTCGGGTCGAGCTCGACGCCGTCGAGCGTCACCGACCGCACGCCCTTCGACACGTGGTCGGGGTTGCGGACCTCGATCTCGTAGACCGCGCCGCGCCACTCACGGCGCACCTCGAAGCCGTCCCAGTCCTTGGGGATCGACGGGTCGACGACCAGGCCGTCGAGGGCCAGGCGCACACCGAGGATGTACTTCGTCGCGGCCGTGTACATCCAGCCCGCCGTACCCGTGAGCCACGGGTTCTGCGCCTTGCCGAACCACTCGTGGTCGCGGCCGTACAGGAACTGCACGTAGGCGTAGGGCTCGGCCCCGCGGACCTCGATGTTGTCGTTCTGGTTGTACGGCAGGATCGCGTCGTAGAACTGCACGGCCTCGTCACCGCGGCCCAGCATGGCCTCGGCGATGATGGGCCACGCGTTCGGGTGCGAGAAGATCGCCGCGTTCTCCTTGATGCCCGGGTACACGCGCGTCACGAAGCCGACCGTGTCGTCGATCTTGGTGAACGCCGGCCAGTTCAGGTGGTTGCCGTACTCCGAGCCCAGGAGCTCGCGCACCGAGTCCATCGACGCCTCGCCGCGCTCCTGCGTCGTGATGCCCGCGATGACGGGCCACGCCTGGTGCTCGAGGAAGATCTTGCCCTCGTCGTTGTCGTTCGAGCCGATCTTGACGCCGTCGCGCGTGTAGCCACGGATCCACCAGGCGCCGTCCCAGAGCTGGGTGTCGGCGACCTTCGCGATGCGCTCGAGCTCGGCCTCGTACTTGGCGACGTCCGCCGCCGCGCTCTCGTCCCCGGCGGACGCACGGTGCCGGGCGAGCTCCAGGAACGCCTGGATGGCCCACGCGTGCAGGAACGTCACGAGCGAGGTCTCGCCGCCGCCCAGGTTGAGGCAGTCGTTCCAGTCGGCGCGCAGCCCCAGGGCCACGCCGTTCTGGCCGATCTGCTCGCTCGAGAAGTCGAGCGCGCGCGTGAGGTGCTCGTACACCGTGGCGGGCGTGCCCTCGGCGAACGGGATCACCTCGTCGAGGAACTCCAGACGGCCGGTCTCCTTGACGAACTCGACGACCGACGGGACGAGCCACAGGTGGTCGTCCGAGCAGGTGTCCTCGAGCCCGTGGATGAGGTCCTTGGGGTCAGGCGTCGGGACGATCGTCGGCGACGGGACGTCGGGCAGCTTGGGCGCGTCCGGGTCGAACGCCTTGGGCTCGAACAGGTGCAGGCCGTACCCGGCCTCCGTCTGGGCCCGCAGGAGCTCGACGATGCGCTGGTGCGTCTTGGTCGGGTTGGTGTGGATGACGCTCATGACGTCCTGGGCCGTGTCACGGAAGCCCAGGCCGCTGCGGCCGCCGACCTCGACGAACGACGCGAAGCGCGACCACACGACGCAGGTCTCCGCCTGGAGCAGCGTCCACGAGTTGATCATGGTGTTCATGCCCTCGTGGGGCGTGCGGATGCGGAGCTTGTCCTGCTTCGCCTTCCAGTACGCGGCCAGGCGTGCCCGCTCGGCGTCGACGGTCGCGACGTCCGCGTACTTGGCCTGCATCGCGCGACCGGCCTCGGCGCGCGAGCCGTAGCCGAGCATGTAGACGAGGCGCTTGGTCTCGCCCGGCTGGAGCGTGATCTTGTGCTGGAGCGAGCCGCAGTGGTTCTGCGTCGTCGCGCTCTCGTTCGAGCCGTGCCCGCGCTCGATCGCGATCGGGTTGGCCTCGGAGCGGTAGGGGCCGATGAAGTTGTCGCGCAGCGAGTCGTACGACGACGGCGTCTCGCTCGACGCGAAGTAGTGGAACGTCCACGGCTCGTAGTAGGCGTCGTACTCGATGATGCCGTCCTCGTAGGACGACCCCGTCGAGTAGAGCGACATCTGCAGGTTCTGGTTGTCGATCGTGATCGTGTGGAAGGAGAACTCCACGTACGACCCGGCGGTCAGCTCACGGACCTCGTCGGTCGTGTTCGTCAGGCGCACGTCCCAGATCTCGACGTCGTCGTCCAGGGGGATGAAGATCGTCTGCTGGGCGTCGATGCCCTTGTACCGGGCCTCGAACGTCGAGTAGCTCAGGCCGTGGCGCGTGGTCCACCGGCCCGCCCCGCCCGAGGGGTCCAGGGGCGCCCCGTCCTCCGCGAGCGGCTTGCCCACCGGCTGCCACGACACCGACCAGAAGTCGCCGTCCGCCTCGTCGCGCAGGTACACGTAGTGCCCCGGGCGGTCGAGGGGGACGCCGTTCTGGCGGAACCGCGAGATGCGGCCGGTCTGCGCCGACTTGTAGTACGAGTAGCCGCCGCCGTTGTGCGAGAGCACGGTGCAGAAGTCCTTGGTGCCCAGGTAGTTCGTCCACGAGACGGGGACGTCTGGGCGCTCGATGACGTACTCGTCACGAGCGGTGTCGAAGTGGCCGTAGCGCATCGTCGGGTCGGTCCTTGTCGGTGAGAGGTGCGGGTGGGTGGGGGTACGAGGGCTCAGACGCCCGCGGTGACGAAGCCCTTGAGCCAGTCGAGCAGCTCGGCGGCCTTCTCGGGCGAGTCCGCCTCGACGAACATGCGCAGGACGGGCTCGGTCCCGGAGAACCGCAGGAGCGCCCAGTTGTCGTTCTCGAGGACGATCTTGGTGCCGTCGAGGTGGGAGATGCTCACGACCGGATAGGGGCCGATGTGCGTGAGCGGGTGCGCCTCGAGGCGGCGCGGCACGGCGACCCGCATCTCCGGCGTGGAGTCCACGCCGGCCTCGAGCGTGTAGAGGCGCCCTGTGATCTCGTAGATCATCTCGCGCAGCTCGGAGATCTTCTTGCCCGTGCGGGCCAGCATCTCCACGACCAGGGCGCACGCGAAGATGCCGTCCTTGCCGAGGATCCAGCCGCGGACCGTGAGGCCCCCCGACGACTCGCCGCCGAGGACGGCGCCGATCTCCTCCATACCGGCCGTGACGTGCTTGAACCCGACCTTGACCTCGCGCGACTCCTCGCCGAAGTGCGCGGCGAGCCGGTCCAGCAGGTGGGTCGTGGCCAGGTTGCGCACGACGCCGCCCTTCTCGCCGCGGAACTCGTGCAGGTACCAGTACAGGAGGAGCAGGAGGTCGTTGGTCGAGATGTACTCGCCCGTCTCGTCGACGATCCCGATGCGGTCGGAGTCGCCGTCGGTCGCCATGCCCAGGTCGTAGCGGCCACCACCCTGCTGGATCATCGAGATCAGCGTGGACAGGCGCTGGAGGTCGGGCGCGGGGGCGATGCCACCGAACAAGGGGTTGTGCGACGCGTGGATGAACTCGGAGCGCACGCGCATGTCGTTGAGGATCGTGCCGAGCGTGAGCTGGCTCGTGCCATACATGGGGTCGACGATCACGCGCAGGTCCGAGCCACGGACGGCGTCGACGTCGACGATCTTCTCGATCGCGTCGACGTAGGGCTCGGTGAGGACCCTGTCCACGACGAGACCCGCCTTGCGGGCGACCGCGAGGTCGAGCGTGATGACGTCGTCGACGCTGAGCGCGTTGGCCTCGTCCTGGTAGCGGTCGGTCTCGTCGTCGAGGGGCAGCGAGCCGTCCTGGCGGAACACCTTCATGCCGTTCCACTCGGGCGGGTTGTGGCTCGAGGTGACGATGATGCCGTACGCCGCACCGAGGTACGGGGCGGCGAAGGTCACGAGCGGCGTGGGGACGTCGTCGGGCAGGAGGGTGACCGGGATGTTGTTCCCCGCGAAGACCTCGGCAGCCGCGATCGCGGACTCGCGCGACAGGAAGCGGCGGTCCCCGCCGATGACGACGCCCAGGCCGTCGATGCCCTTGCGGACCGTCTCGTTCGCGATCGCCTGGCACAGGCGGCGCACGTTGGCGAGCGTGTAGCCCTCGCCGATGATGGCGCGCCAGCCGCCCGTGCCGAACACGATCTTCGTGTCGGTGTTCTTCTTCGGCATGAAGAGGCGCTTGAGGAGGATGTCCGCGGCCTCCTGCAGCTCCTCGGCGGTGTTGATGCCGCGGACCTCGTCGGTGTCGTAGATGCGGTACGACGAGATGCTCTTGTGCTTGGCGATGACGCGGCGTGCGAGCTCGGTGAGCCGGTGCTCCCCCTCGGCGAGCATGACGTCGAGCTCGGTGAACAGCAGGCCCGGGCCTGCGACGTACGCGCCCACGTTGACCTCGACGGACGCGCCGTCCCCGGCGGTATCGGCCGGGCGGTCCTCCTCCTCGAGGATCGCGGTGATCTCGCCGTCGTGACGGACGATGCGCCCGTAGGTGGGCAGGTCCTCGGTCACGACGGCCGCGAGCAAGGACAGGTCCGCACCCTTGAGCGTGTGGCGGGTCAGGAGCCCCAGCAGGGACTCGGAGCGCAGGAGCGGGGTGTCGGCGTAGGCCACGAGGACCTCGCTCACGGTCGTCCCGAGCGCCTCGACCGCGGTGCGGGCCGCGAGCACGGCGCCGCCCGTCCCCGGCAGGTCCCGCTGCTCGACGTACCGGAAACCCTCACCCAGCAGGCCTCGGACGGTCGTGTCGCCTGGGGCCACCACGACCACGATGTGGTCGTCCGCGATGATCTTGCGGACGTTCGCGACCGCGAGCTGGACGACCGTCGCGTCACCCAGCGGGCGCGTGATGAGCTCGCGCGAGGCGTCGTCGTGACCTGCAGCGAGGACCACCGCCGCTCGATCGTTCGTGGTGGCGGGAACCTGTGCGGCCTGTGGCAGGGTCATGACGTCCTCACTGCTCGGTGATGCGTCGTGCGCGGCCCGTGCAGACCGCGCTCGGTAGGGCACCGGAGAGCCGAGCGAAAAAAGCACGACTCCTTCCAAATCCCTCTCGCGAGGGACCGCGGATGCCCGGTACCACCACCGATCATAGACGCGACGAGCGCCGTCCCGAAGGCCGCCGAGGCCTTTGGGGTGGAATCCTCACAAAATATTCGTCCACCACCACGACGCACCCCGGTCGACAGGCTCGTGCACCACCACGACGCACCCCGGTCGACATGCCCTGTGGAGGCTCTCGGCAGAGGGCGCGCGCCATGGCTACGGTTCTCCCATGACGCCACCCCCACCGCAGGGCTCGGACACCTCGGACCAGGAACCGTTCTCCCCGCCGGCCCCTCCGTACTCGCCCGGTGGAGCAGCACGCCAGCCCCCGCTCGTGCCGTACCGTCCGCCGACCGGGGCCGACGACGCCCCCGCCGCGACGGACCCGTACGCGCCCCCCGCTCCGGGGTCGGCGGCGCCGTCCTCGTCGACGGGCAGCGCGGCCCACGGTCCGTACGGCGCCCCCGGGACCCCCGTGTACGGGACCGCCCCGGAGACCTACTGGAACGACCCGTCCGCGAGCCGGCCCCCGGCCGGCTACGGTCCCGGCTACCCGTCCGGGCACACCCCCGGCCACCCGGCCGGGTACGGTCCCGGCCACCCGGCCGGCTACGGCCCACAGCCCGGTTGGCCGACCCCTTCGTGGGACGCCTCGTTCGCCCCTCCGCCCCGGCAGAACGGCCTGGCGCTCGCGTCGATGATCACGTCGCTCGCGGGCCTGCTCGCGTGCATGGTCCCCGGGATCGTGGGGCTGGTCCTCGGCATCGTGGCGCTGCAGCAGATCGGGCGCGACGGGACGACGGGGCGCGGGTTCGCGATCACGGGCATCGCCGTGGGTGCGGTCGGCACGGCCTTCGTGCTGCTCTGGATCTTCGCGATGGTGGCGGGCTGGTGAGCACCCCGCCCTCCCCGCACGGGTACGACCAGGACGTCTACTACGCGCCCGGCTGGCAGCCCGCTCGGCCGCGGACCGAGCCGCTGGCCGTGGCGGCCCTCCCGACCGGCCTGCTGCTCGGCCCGGTCGGCGTGGGGGTCGGGGCGGCGGCGCTCGCACGCATCCGGCGGGACGGCACGAGAGGCGTCGGCCTGGCCTGGGCGGGCATCGCTCTCGGGGTCGCGGTGACGCTGACGGCGGTCGCCGTCGTGGTCGCCCTGCTCGTCGGGGACGCCGCGACGCGGCCGCTGCCTGCCGACGTGAGCGAGCCGCGGTCTGCGCACGCACGTCAGCTCGTCCTGGGCAGCTGCCTGGCCGAGCTGCCCGACGACGGCGAGGTCTACACGGTCCGGGTCGTCCCGTGCGCGGAACCGCACGAGGCCCAGGTCGTCGCGAGGACCGACTTCCCCGCCGACTCGGCGTGGCCGGGGCAGGACGTGGCGGACGCCCGGGTGTCCCGGGTGTGCACGCCCACGGTGCTGTCGGGAGACGCTCCCATGGATGGCGTCGCGCTGGTCGTGTGGTCGCCGTCCGAGGATTCCTGGGCGCAGGGCGACCGGACCGGCCTGTGCGTGGCGAGCACCGCGGCGCTCACGGAGGGTTCCCTGATCGACTGATCGCGACCCGCACGGACGGCGGGTTCGCCACGACCACCGACACCTACCACTTGGTAGGTGTCTGCGCTAGCCTCGGACGGACAAGCAGAGCGGCTTGCCCGCCGAACCCGTGAGGAAGTGCATCCGTGACCTTCGAGACCACCGCCGCCCAGACCTCGGCGCGCACCGCCGGCCAGCTCGACGTCGAGCGCCTCGTCCAGGACCTCACGCTCGAGGAGAAGGCCTCGCTCACGTCGGGGCTGGACTTCTGGAACACACAGCCGATCCACCGCCCGGGGGCCGAGGTCCCGGCGGTCATGGTCACCGACGGTCCGCACGGCCTGCGCAAGCAGGACGAGTCCGCCGACCACCTCGGCCTCGGGGCATCCGTCCCCGCGACGTGCTTCCCCACGGCGGCCGCGCTCGGTTCCACGTGGAACGTCGACCTGCTCCACCGGGTCGGGCAGGCGCTCGGCCGCGAGACCCGCGCGAACGACGTCGCCGTGCTGCTCGGTCCCGGCATCAACATCAAGCGCTCACCGCTGTGCGGCCGCAACTTCGAGTACTTCTCCGAGGACCCCGTGGTCTCGGGCGACCTGGGCGCGGCACTGATCCAGGGCGTCCAGAGCCAGGGCGTCGGCACGTCGCTCAAGCACTTCGCGGCCAACAACCAGGAGACCGACCGCATGCGTGTGTCGGCCGACGTCGACGAGCGCACGCTGCGCGAGATCTACCTGACCGCGTTCGAGCGAGCCGTGAAGAAGGCCTCGCCGTGGACCGTGATGTGCTCGTACAACAAGATCAACGGGACGTACGCGTCACAGGACCACTGGCTGCTCACCGAGGTCCTGCGTGACGAGTGGGGCTACGACGGCGTCGTGGTCTCCGACTGGGGGGCCGTCTCGGACCGCGTGCCCGCTCTCGCCGCGGGCCTCGACCTCGAGATGCCCTCGACCGGCGGTCGCACCGACGCCGAGGTCGTGGCGGCGGTCCGGGCGGGCGAGCTCGACGAGGCCGTCCTCGACCAGGCGGTGCGTCGTCATCTCACGCTCCTGAACCGGGCCCTGCCCGCGCTCGCCGAGCCCGGCTCGTTCGACGCGGCCGAGCACCACGCCCTCGCGCGCGAGGCCGCGGCCGAGGGCGCCGTCCTGCTGCGCAACGAGTCCGTCGACGGCACTCCGACGCTCCCCCTCTCCCCGTCCGACGCGGCGTCGCTCGTGGTGATCGGCGAGTTCGCCCGCACCCCGCGCTACCAGGGCGCCGGGTCGAGCCAGGTCAACCCGACCCGTCTCGACGACGCCCTGTCGGAGATCCGTACGATCGCCCGCACCGACGTCCCGTTCGCGGCGGGCTTCGGCATCACGGACGAGACGTCGGCGGCCGACGCGGCGTCCCTGCGTACCGAGGCCGTCGACGTGGCCCGCGGAGCGGGGACCGCCGTCCTCTTCCTCGGCCTTCCCGCGAGCCAAGAGTCCGAGGGCTTCGACCGCGACCACATGGACCTTCCCGCCGACCAGATCGAGCTCCTGGAGGCCGTCACGGCGGTCTGCGACCGGGTCGTCGTGGTGCTCGCGAACGGCTCGGCCGTCACGATCGCCCCGTGGCAGGACCACGCTGCGGCGATCCTCGAGGGATGGTTGGGCGGTCAGGCGGGCGGCGGCGCGATCGCGGACCTGCTGTTCGGCGTGCGCAACCCGTCGGGCAGGCTCACCGAGACCGTCCCGGTCCGGCTCGAGGACAACGCGTCCTACGGGAACTTCCCGGGCGAGCTGGGCCACGTCCGCTACGGCGAGGGCGTCCTGGTCGGGTACCGCTACTACGACGCCAAGCGCATGGACGTCGCCTTCCCGTTCGGCCACGGCCTGTCGTACACGACGTTCGGCTACGAGGACCTGGCGGTCACGGTCTCGGGCGAGGGGCCGACGGCGTCGCTCACCGTGGACGTGACCGTCACCAACACGGGAGCCGTCGCGGGGGCAGAGGTGGTCCAGGTGTACGTGGGCGACCCGCAGGCCATGGTCGAGCGCCCCGAGCGTGAGCTCAAGGCGTTCGGGAAGGTCGTGCTCGCCCCGGGCGGGACGCGCACGCTGACGTTCGAGCTCGACGCGCGCGACCTGTCGTACTGGCACCCCGTGCTGCGACGCTGGGTCGTCGAGGGCGGCGAGTTCGTGGTGTCGGTGGGTGCCTCGTCCCGCGACCTGCGCGGCTCGGTGTCGGTCGACGTCGTCGGCGAGGACGTGACCCCGCCGCTGACCCCGTCGTCGACCCTGGGCGAGGCGCTGGCGCACCCGGTCGCGGGCGAGATCCTCCGGGCCTCGATGGCTCAGGCCGGCGGCTCGGGGGCCATGCCCCTCGACGACGGCATGATGGCCATGGCGGCAGGGATGCCGCTGCGCGTCATCGCGAGCTTCGACGGCATGCTGTTCGACGAGGCGCAGCTCGACCAGCTCGTCGCGGCGGCGAACGCTCGCTGAGACGGCTGCGGCGACGGGGCGCCCGCGGGTCTGCGGGCCCGGGGGCGCCCCGTCGTCGGGCGGTCAGCGCGTGGCGCCCGCACCGTCCGCCGGCGCACCGGCCGGCTCGGCCGACCCGGCGGGCTCGGCCGACCCGGCAGGCTCGGCCGACCCGGCAGGCAGGATCAGCGACAGGTAGGACCTCAGGCCGGCCGCCATGTCGACGGGTGGTCGCGGCCCGTTGCGCTCGAGCAGGAACTGCACCTGCAGCCCGTCCATGAGGGCGACGATCGCTCGGGCGGTCGTGGCGACGTCGACCCCGGGGCGCAGGTGTCCTGCGGCCGCGCGCTGGGCGATCTCCTGGTGGATGCGCAGGAGGACACCGTCGTAGCGGCGCTGGAAGTAGTCGTGCGCGGGGTGGTCGGGCGCCGTGGCCTCGGCGGACAGGATGCAGAAGAGCTCGACGATGCCGGGGCGGGCGGCGTTGCGCTCGACGGCGCGCACGAGGGCGTCGAAGTAGTCGAACCCCTGGGCGAAGTCGGCCTGGAGCAGGGCGAAGTCCACGGCGTCGCGGTGCTCGAGGACGGCCTGGAGGAGCATCTCCTTGGTCGGGAAGTGATGCAGCAGCCCGGGGTGGGAGATCCCGACGCGCGAGGAGATCTCGCGGAGCGACGCCGAGTGGTACCCGACCTCGCCGAACAAGCCCGTGGCTGCCTCGAGGATCTCGTCGCGCTTGGCGCGCCCCTTGGCGTAGCCGCGTGACGCGGTCCCGGCGGCCGCGCCCGGCGTGTCGCGCCGAGCCGGCGTGCGCTGCTCGGTCGGGCCTGCGCTCGGGCGTGGTTGCGTGGTCGCTGACGTCGTTCTGGGCATGTGCCCTCCCCCGTGAGTGTGTTCGTTCCCGGTCCTGCGGTGCGTGCCGCGGTGCGCCGGTCACGCGAGCCTAGCGCCGCGATCCGTCGACGGTGGGTCGTGTCCCACTGCGGCGCCCTTGCCTCCTGCTGCCATCGTCCCACCAGACCGACCGAGCGCTTCCTCTGTGCCGGGCGGTCGTCGCAACGGTCCAGCCCCCACCTGCCACCGTCCGGTCCACGGTTCCGCCAGAAGTCGCAACCCACCTTCCTCCCTCCGCCAGAAGCGCCCGCCACGGCCCGGACGACAGGCTGGAGGCACGGCGCGCGGCACCTCGGCCGCGCGGCCAGAGGAGAGGGGATCCACCGATGCCAGCCATCGAGATCGTGGGCCTGCGCAAGTCCTACGGGACGTTCGACGCCGTCCGTGACGTGAGCTTCGCCGTCGAGCCCGGGAGGGTCGTGGGGCTGCTCGGCCCGAACGGCGCGGGCAAGACGACCACGCTCAACGTCCTGCTGGGGCTCGCGTCCGCGAGCGCCGGGACCGCGACGATCCAGGGCAGCCCGTTCGCGGCGCTGGAGAGGCCGGCCTCGACCGTGGGCGCGCTGCTCGACGCGGGCGGCCTGCACCCGGGCCGCAGCGGCCGCGACCACCTGCGGGTCCTCGCGACGGCGGGCGGGATCGGGGGTCGGCGGGTCGACGAGGTGCTCGCGCTCGTCGGGATGGACCGCGCCGCGGACCGGCGCGTCAGGACGTACTCGCTGGGCATGCGCCAGCGCATCGGGCTGGCCGCGGCGCTGCTGGGCGACCCTCAGGTCCTGGTCCTCGACGAGCCCGCGAACGGCCTCGACCCGGCGGGCATGCGGTGGATGCGCGAGGTGCTGCGCTCGTTCGCGGAGGGCGGTGGGGCGGTGCTGCTCGCGAGCCACGTCCTGGCCGAGGTCACGCAGGTGGCCGACGACCTGGTCGTGATCGGCCAGGGCCAGGTCATCGCCGACGGCCCGCTCGCGGACCTCGTCCGGGGCGAGTCCCTGGAGGACTTCTACCTGAACCTGACCGCCGAGACCGAAGGAGTGCGCTGATGTTTCGCGCCGAGCTGCTCAAGCTGCGTACGACCCGCACGCCCTGGGTCCTGGGGGTCGTCGCCCTCGCGGGCATGGTCCTGGTCCAGGCCCTGACGATCGCCCTGCCGCGCGTCCTGTCGAGCTTCGAGGGCCTGGGGGGCGGCGCCACCGTGGGGCTCGAGGCCTCGCCCGGTCTGACCGCCGACCTCGCCCCCGACCTCACGGGCATCACCGACCTGGGCGCAGCGCCCGTGCAGCGCGCGATGCTGGACCTGCTGGGCAACGGCCCTGCGGGGTCGGGCTCGGCGGGGGTCTCGGTCATCTGCATGCTGCTGCTGGGTGTCCTCGCGGTCACGACCGACTTCCGCACGGGCGGCATCGTCCCCACGGCCCTCGTCGTCCCGTCGCGCCTGCGCGTCCTCGCGGGCAAGGCGGGCGCGACCGCCGTCGTCGCGCTCGTGATCGGTGCCGCGCTCGCGGTGCTCACGGCCCTGGGCCTTCTCGCGGCGGTCGCGTCGACGCCGGGCGCGCAGCTCATGGTCGGTGCGGGTGACGTCCTGGGCGTGTGGGGGCGTGGGCTGCTGGTCCTCGTGCTGTTCGCGTGGCTCGGGCTGGGCATCGGGACGTTGGTCCGCGGGCAGGTCGCGGCGATCCTCGTCGTCGTCGGGCTCGTGGTCGTCGAGCCGCTGATCCAGGCCGCGGTCGTGCTGCTCTCGGGCGGCACGTCGAGCGCTGCGGCGTGGCTGCCGCTGGGACTGGGGTCGCTCGCGTCGACCGGGCAGAGCGCGACGTCGGTCCTGGGCGGCCTCGCCCCGATGGGCGTCGGGGCCGCGGTGCTGGGTCTGGTCGTGTGGGTCGCGGTCGCGCTCGGATCGGGCGCGGTGACGTTCCGTCGCCGCGACCTCGTCTGACGCGGCGCCGTCGGGCGCCACGGCCACGTACCGTGGTGCCCGACGGCGCCGCTCACCCGGGTGCGCAGGTCGCCATCCCCCTGGACCCGGTTGGGTTCCCGCACCTCTGACGCCACACCACCCGTCGGCCGACCGCCGGCCGCCGACCGCCGACCGCCGACCGCCGACCGCCGCCCGACGATCCCGAGAGGAGCCCTCGTGCTCGACGCCCTGCACCGCCGGCTCGACGCCGTCGGCATCCGTACCCCGACGGGCCGGGACGCCCTGCTGGGCGGGGTCGTCGCGGCGCTCACGGTCAGCTTCCTGCTGGTCATCGAGCGCGTGGCCCTGACGGACCTCGGCATCCTGGTCGAAGGGGCGCCCGACTCCCTGCGGTTCTCGACGGCTGGCCGGGTCGCCGCGATCACGATCGTCGTCGCGCAGGCCATGGCGCTCACGCTGCGCCGTCGTGCGCCGCTGCTCGCGCTCGCGCTGGTCGTCGTGGGCCAGGTCGC
The DNA here is from genome assembly GCF_042887685.1 of Oerskovia sp. NPDC057915. Lineage (NCBI taxonomy): Bacteria > Bacillati > Actinomycetota > Actinomycetes > Micrococcales > Cellulomonadaceae > Oerskovia > Oerskovia sp. NPDC057915. The sequence continues at coordinate 137,613 of NZ_JBHVOS010000005.1, forward strand.
GCTCGTGCCGGTCCTTCCCGCCCTCGTCTCGTTCCAGGCGCCCGCGACACTCGTCGCGGCGTACTCGGTCGGGGCGTACGCGCCGCGCCGCACGGCCCTGTGGGCGGCCGGGGCGTCCGCGGGCGTGCAGGTCCTGCTGGGCTTCGTGCTCGGCGGTCCGGTACCGATCACGTCGGCGGGCGGCACGCCCGTCGCGGTGCAGGTCTGGGGAGGCCTCGCCTCGGCCCTCCTGACGTACGTGGCCTCGGCGCTCGTCGGCGCGTACGTCGGCACGCGCCGCGAGCTCTTCGCCCAGCTCCAGGGGCGCGTCGCCCAGGCCGAGCGTGAGCGTGACATGCTCGCGGCGCAGGCCGTCCTGGAGGAGCGGGGCCGCATGGCACGCGAGCTGCACGACGTCGCCGCGCACCACCTGTCGGGGATAGTCGTCCAGGCGGCCGCGGCCGAGCGCCTCGTCGACCGCGACCCCGAGCGCGCCAAGGAGTCGATGCGCTGGATCCGCACCCAGGGACGCGAGACCCTCGACAACCTGCGGCTCGTCGTCGGCATCCTGCGCAGCTCGTCGCAGACCGGTCCCGGCGAGCCGGGCGAGGAGGCACCGGCAGCACCGCAGCCCACGCTCGACGACGCGGTCGAGCTGTTCGACCTCGCGCGCAGCGCAGGCGCCGAGGTGCGCGACGTGCGGCTCGGCGAGCCGTTCGACCTGTCCCCCGCGGCCCAGCTCACGGTCTACCGCGTGCTCCAGGAGGCGCTGACCAACGCCCGCCGGCACGCGCCCGGGCGCGCGATCGAGGTCGTGACGGACTACCAGCAGGCCGCGCTCGCAGTCACCGTGACCAACCGGTTGCCCGTCGGGGCGATCGGGTCGGGCGGCCGGGCCGGGCCGTCCGGTGCGGCACCCGGCACGCCGGACGCCCCGACCGGGCCTGGCCACGGCCTCATCGGCATGACCGAGAGGGCGACCCTCGTCGGCGGGACGCTCGACGTCGGCCCGGTGCCCGGCGACGGCTGGCGGGTCCGGCTCACCGTCCCCAGGCCGGCCGACGCCGTGCCTCCCACCATCCCCGAGCGCTCGGCGACGTCTGCGGACGAGCCGCGCTCCGCCGTCGGGCAGGAGGCCCCATGACCCGAGTGGTGCTGGTTGACGACCAGGCCGTCGTCCGCGCAGGCTTCACCGTGATCCTCGAGAGCGAGGGCTTCGAGGTCGTGGGCGAGGCGTCGAACGGGGCCGACGCCGTGCGCGTCGCGCGCCGGGAGCGGCCCGACGTCGTGTGCATGGACGTCCGCATGCCCGGCGGGGACGGCATCACGGCGACGCGCGCGCTCGCGGGGCCCGGCGTCGTCGACCCGGTCCCGGTGCTCGTGGTGAGCACGTTCGACCTGGACGACTACGTGTTCGGCGCGCTGGAGGCCGGGGCGAGCGGGTTCCTGCTCAAGGACGCCGAGCCCGACGTGCTGGTCGACGCGGTGCGGCGCGTGGCGTCGGGCGAGGGACTGGTCGACCAGACGCTCACGCGGCGCGTGATCGACGAGTTCGCCCGACGGCGGTCCCCCGCCGCCCCCGACGACGTCGCCTCGGGCCTGCTCACCTCGCGCGAGCACGACATCCTGGCGCTGCTGTGCCGAGGGCAGTCGAACGCCGAGATCGCCGCGACGCTGTTCCTCGAGGCCAGCACCGTGAAGTCGCACCTGAGCCGGATCATGACCAAGACGGGCGTGCGCGACCGCGTCCAGCTCGTGGTGTGGGCGTACGAACGGGGATTGGCCGCCCCGTCGCCACGGTGATCCGGCCGAGGTAGAACCGTGTGCGCGAGGTAGACCTCTAGGGGGTCTACCTCGCGCACACGGGTCTACCTCGGCGTCACGGGGAGATACACCCGGCCGCCCGCGTCGGCGAACTCGCTCGACTTCTCCGCCATGCCGGCCTCGATCGCCTCGACCGACGTCAGCCCGTTCTTCTCGGCGTACTCCCGCACGTCCGCCGAGATCCGCATCGAGCAGAACTTGGGCCCGCACATCGAGCAGAAGTGCGCGGTCTTGGCGGGCTCGGCCGGCAGGGTCTCGTCGTGGAAGGCGCGCGCGGTGTCGGGGTCGAGCGACAGCGCGAACTGGTCGTGCCAGCGGAACTCGAACCGGGCACGCGACAGCGCGTCGTCCCGCAGCTGCGCGCGCGGGTGCCCCTTGGCGAGGTCGGCCGAGTGCGCCGCGATCCGGTACGTGATGACGCCCGTCTTGACGTCGTCGCGGTCGGGCAGCCCCAGGTGCTCCTTGGGCGTGACGTAGCAGAGCATCGCGGTCCCGGCCTGCGCGATGATCGCGGCCCCGATCGCGGACGTGATGTGGTCGTACGCGGGCGCGACGTCCGTCGCGAGCGGGCCGAGCGTGTAGAACGGCGCCTCCTCGCACAGCTCCTCCTCGAGGCGCACGTTCTCGACGATCTTGTGCATGGGGACATGGCCAGGGCCCTCGATCATGACCTGCACGCCGTAGGACTTCGCGACCTTGGTCAGCTCCCCCAGCGTGCGCAGCTCGGCGAACTGGGCCGCGTCGTTGGCGTCCGCGATCGACCCCGGACGCAGACCGTCGCCGAGGGAGAACGTCACGTCGTAGTCGCGCAGGATCTCGCACAGCTCCGCGAAGTGCGTGTAGAGGAACGACTCCCGGTGGTGCGCGAGGCACCACGCCGCCATGATCGAGCCGCCGCGCGACACGATGCCCGTGACGCGGCGCGCGGTCAGCGGGACATAGCGCAGCAGGACGCCCGCGTGCACGGTCATGTAGTCGACGCCCTGCTCGGCCTGCTCGATCACGGTGTCGCGGTAGATCTCCCACGTGAGCCTCGCGGGGTCCCCCTTGACCTTCTCGAGCGCCTGGTAGAGCGGCACCGTCCCCACGGGGATCGGGGAGTTGCGCAGCACCCACTCGCGGGTCTCGTGGATGTCCTTGCCCGTCGAGAGGTCCATGAGGGTGTCCGCACCCCAGCGCGCGGCCCACACCATCTTCTCGACCTCCTCCTCGATCGAGGACGTCACGGCCGAGTTGCCGATGTTCGCGTTGATCTTCACGCCGAACGCCTTGCCGATGATCATGGGCTCGATCTCGGGGTGCCTGCGGTTGGCCGGGATCACCGCCCGGCCGCGGGCCACCTCGTCGCGCACGAGCTCGACGTCGACGCCCTCGCGCGCCGCGACGAACCGCATCTCGTCGGTGACGATCCCCGCGCGCGCCCACGCGAGCTGCGTCCGGGCGCCGCCCGCGCCGTGCTCGGTCGGTACGGCGTCGGGCCGCAGCCACGACGCCCGCAGAGCGGGCAGGCCGCCCGCGAGGTCGAACGCCGACGGGTCGTCGACCTCGGTGTACGGGCCCGAGGTGTCGTACAGGTCCAGGTGCTCGCCGTTGCTCAGGTGCACGCGGCGCTCCGGGACGCGCAGGTGCTCCGCTCCCGGGACGGGGTGGTGGACCTTGGCGGACCCGGCGATGGGTCCGGTCGTGATGGTGTGCGGCCTCGTGGCTGCCGTGGTGGCGCGCACAGCGCTGGTGGGCCCGGTGGTTGCGGGCACAGCGGTCTCAGAGCTCATTGCTCTCTCCCTACGTCGGCATGATCCGAACAGGTTCGAACGGTCGGCGGCGCTGAGCCGCCCTCTCAGCTCGCTGCTGCGAGCTCCCGTGGGGTGTGAAGTTGTGTGGTGCGGGGTGGTGCGGGGTGGTGCGCGGCCACCGTAGCGCACGTCGCCGGGCGTCGGCGCGATCGTCCCGCGACCACCCGTCTCCCCGTGAGCGCGGACCCGGTCACCCGTCTGCGGGCGCCCCCTCCGCGATGTCGTCCGACGTGTCGGGCTGGTAGACGCACACCCACAGCGCCCCGGCGCGGACGCTGACCTCGAGCTTCTTCGCTGGCTCGATCACGTCGCCGTCGAGCTGGCGCGGCTGCGGCCGGTCGGAGATCACGGAGATCCGCGACCCGCGCAGCACCTCCATGTTGGGGACGCGGCGGCGTCCGCGCAGCACGCCGACGAGGAGCTGGACCCAGTGGCCGAGGTTGCGGGGCGCGATGATCGCGACGTCCATCTGGCCGTTGTCGGGCTCGGCGTCGGGCAGCAGGTTGACGCCCGCCTGGAGCTTGCCGACGTTCCCGACGACCACGGTCCGTGCCCGACGGCGCAGCACGGGCCGGTCGTCGACGCGCACCTCGACCTTCATCTCGTCGTCGGCGAGGTGCTTGAATGCCGAGACGACGTACGCGAGAGCCCCGGCCTTGGCCTTGAGCGCGGTCGGTGCGTCCTCCATCATCGCGGCGTCGAGCCCCATGCCGGCCATGACGGCGAAGGCCTGCCCGTCGACCTCGCCGATGTCGACGGCCCGCCGGCCGCGGTCGAGCGCGAGGCGGATGCCGTCCTCGGGCCGGGGCGGGATGCCGAGGTTGCCCGCGAGGAGGTTGCCCGTGCCGCCGGGGAGGACGGCGAGCGCCGCGTCGGTCCCGGCGAGCCCTTCGATGCAGGCGCGCACGGTGCCGTCGCCGCCGCTCACGAACACGACCTCGGCACCGTCCGCGACGGCCTGCCGGGCCTGGCCCGTGCCGGGGTCCTCGGCGGTGGTCTCGAGCCATGCCGGGGCGGGCCAGCCCGCGTCGGCGAGCTGGGTCTCGATGGTGCGGCGGAGCTCGTCGAGCCCTTCGACACGGTTCGGGTTGACGATCACGGCCGAGCGGAGCGGTGCGTGGTCGAGGCGTTGCTGGGCTGCGGTCTCGGGCGCTTGTTCCTGGGACGGGTTCACACCTGAGTATGTCGTGCGCAGCACGTGCTCGCCCGGCAACGGGACGACTCGGGCACTCCGGGCGCGCTCAGTACCCGAAGACCTGCACCCAGGTGTTGCCCGCGCGCCCCAGCCCCATGGTCGTGAAGTCGCAGCCGAGGATGTTCGCGCGGTGCCCCTCGGACGCCATCCAGGCGTCGACCACGGCCTGGGCGGTCTTCTGCCCGGCGGCGATGTTCTCACCACCCGGTCGTGCGTAGCCCTGGGCGGTGATGCGGTCGCCGAACGTCCGACCGTCGAGGCTCGTGTGGCTGAAGTACCCCTGCGCGACCATGTCCTGCGCGTGCAGGGTCGCGGCGCGCCCGAGCTGGTCGTCGGCGCGCAGCGCGGGGCAGCCTGCGGCGGCGCGGTGCGTGTTGACGAGGGCGAGGGCGGCGGCCGTGTCACCCGCGGCGTCCCCCGTGCCCGACGACGTCGCTCCCCCCGCGCTCCCGGCTCCACCGGTCGTCGTGGTCGGGTCGGCGAGCAGCGCGGCCCGGGTCGCGGGGCCGGCGACGCCGTCGGGCTCGAGGCCGTTCGCGTCCTGGAACGTCCGCAGCGCGCTGTCGGTCCCGGCACCGAAGACGCCGTCGGCCGAGACGGTGGCCCCGTGCGCCTGGAGGCGCTCCTGGATCTCCTGGACCTCGGGCCCGGTCGCCCCCTGGCGGGGCGGTGCAGCGGGGGCTTCTGGAGCGGGCGGGGGCGACGGGACCGGGGCCTCGTCGGTGGGTTGCTCGGGTGACGGCGGGGCGTCGGTCGGCTGGTCGGCGGTGGTGCCCTCGGGCTGCTGCGCGGCACCCCCGCTGGTTCCGCCGCTCCCCGCCTCAGCGAGCAGCGGCTCGCGTCCGTCGGCGCTGCGGCCGGCACGGTCGTCCCCCCGGCCGAGCGCGGCGTCCCACCGGGCGCCGAGCGGTTCCAGACCGCGCCCCTCGCCGTTGAGCTCCTGGGTGGCCGGGACCACGAGCAGGCCGCCGACGAGCCCGAGGGTCACGACCGCGACCTGCGGCAGGGCACGAGGTCCGCGCGCTCTGCCGCTGACGCCGGTGACGCCGGTCGAGCGGGCGTGCCGGACGGCCTCCGCGCGGCGCCGACGACGCTGGGCCCGGGACGGCGAGGCGGCGGCCTGCTCGGCGAGCCGGCGCGCGGCACGGGTCTGCGGAAGGTGGTCGGGCATCGGGGACTCCGGCGGCACGAGCGACCTTCCGTCGGTGGGATGTGGGTTGATTGCCCAGTATGCCCCGACGGTGCGGGTGAAAACCAGACGCTCGGTAGGACCAGTTGAGCCCCGGCCTCCGCCGGGATTCGGTTCGTCGTCGACCCCGCGCGGCGTGAAGCGACGACCAGCCCCAGGTCGCACGGAGGCCCGGTCCCTTCCGGGACCGGGCCTCTCACGCACGGCGCGAGCGGCGCCGTCGGGCAGGAGGAGCCTCCCGCCGACGGCGCGCGCGTCACCGCTGGACGGTCAGCTCCAGGCCCTCGCCCTCGGTGAGCGAACGGTCGACGACGATCGTGTCGCCGTCCGCGACCTCGCCCGCGAGCAGCTTGCGCGCCAGGCGGTCGCCGATCTCGCGCTGCACCAGGCGGCGCAGCGGGCGCGCCCCGTACGCGGGGTCGAAGCCCTCGAGCGCGAGCCACTCGCGCGCGGCCGGCGTGACCTCGAGCGTGAGGCGACGGTCCGCGAGGCGCTCCGCCAGCCGCTCGACCGCGATGTCCACGATCCGCCCCAGCTCGTCGAGGTTCAGCGGGTCGAAGATGACGACGTCGTCGAGCCGGTTGACGAACTCCGGCTTGAAGCTCGACCGGACCGCCGACATGACGCCCTCACGCTTGGCCGTGTCGTCGAGCATGGGGTCCACGAGGTACTGCGAACCCAGGTTCGACGTCAGCACCAGGATGACGTTGCGGAAGTCGACCGTGCGGCCCTGACCGTCGGTCAACCGGCCGTCGTCGAGGACCTGCAGCAGGATGTCGAAGACCTCGGGGTGCGCCTTCTCGACCTCGTCGAGCAGCACGACCGAGTACGGCCTGCGCCGCACGGCCTCGGTGAGCTGGCCGCCCTCCTCGTAGCCGACGTACCCCGGAGGGGCACCGACCAGACGGGCGACGCTGTGCTTCTCCCCGTACTCCGACATGTCGATGCGGACCATGGCGCGCTCGTCGTCGAACAGGAAGTCCGCGAGCGCCTTCGCGAGCTCGGTCTTGCCGACGCCCGTGGGGCCGAGGAACAGGAACGAGCCCGTGGGGCGGTCGGGGTCGGCGACGCCCGCACGAGAACGTCGTACGGCGTCCGACACCGCGGCGACCGCGGCCTTCTGCCCGATCAGGCGCTTGCCGATCACGTCCTCCATGGCCAGGAGCTTCTCCGACTCGCCCTGGAGCATGCGGCCCGCGGGGATGCCGGTCCACGCGGACACGACCTCGGCGATCTCGTCCGCGCCGACCTTGTCGGCGATCATCGGCGCCTGCTGCGCCGTGGCGGACTCGTCGACGTCGATCGACGCCTCCTCCTGCTCGGCGGCCTGGAGCTGCTCCTGGAGCTGCGGGATCTCGCCGTACTGGATGCGGCCCGCGGTCTCGAGGTCGCCCTCGCGGATGGCCCGCTCGACCTGGACGCGCAGCTCGTCGAGCTTGGCGCGCAGGTCACCGACGCGGTTGTGGCCCGCCTTCTCGGCGTCCCAGCGTGCGGTCAGCGCGGACAGCTCCTCGCGACGGTCGGCGAGGTCGGCGCGCAGCTTCTCGAGGCGCTCGCGCGAGGCGGGGTCGTCGGACTCGGAGAGCACGACCTCCTCCATCTCCAGGCGCGTGACGGCACGCTGGAGCTCGTCGATCTCGATGGGCGAGGAGTCGAGCTCCATGCGCAGGCGCGACGCGGCCTCGTCGACCAGGTCGATCGCCTTGTCGGGGAGCTGGCGGCCCGTGATGTAGCGGTCGGACAGCGCAGCCGCGGCCACGAGCGCCGAGTCGGCGATCGTCACCTTGTGGTGCGCCTCGTAGCGCTCCTTGAGCCCGCGCAGGATCGCGACCGTGTCCTCGACCGAGGGCTCGCCCACGAAGACCTGCTGGAAGCGGCGCTCCAGGGCGGGGTCCTTCTCGATGTGCTCGCGGTACTCGTCGAGGGTCGTCGCGCCGACCAGGCGCAGCTCGCCGCGGGCGAGCATGGGCTTGAGCATGTTGCCCGCGTCCATGGCGCCCTCGCCGCCCGCGCCCGCACCGACGACCGTGTGGAGCTCGTCGATGAAGGTCACGACCTCGCCGTCGGAGGACTTGATCTCCTCCAGGACGGCCTTGAGGCGCTCCTCGAACTCGCCGCGGTACTTGGCGCCTGCGACCATGGCCGCGAGGTCGAGCGAGATGAGCTTCTTGCCCTTGAGCGAGTCGGGGACGTCGCCCGCGACGATGCGCTGGGCCAGTCCCTCGACGACGGCCGTCTTGCCGACGCCGGGCTCACCGATCAGGACCGGGTTGTTCTTGGTGCGGCGCGAGAGGACCTGCACGACGCGGCGGATCTCCGAGTCGCGCCCGATCACGGGGTCGAGCTTGCCCTCGGCGGCGGCGGCGGTGAGGTCCTGGCCGTACTGCTCGAGCGCCTTGTACGTGCCCTCGGGGTTGGGGCTCGTCACGCGGCCCGAGCCCCGGACGGCGGGCAGCGCGGAGCGCAGCGCGTCGGCGCTCGCCCCGGCGTCGCCGAGGATCTGCGCGGCGGGCGAGGAGCCCGCAGCGATGCCGATGAGCAGGTGCTCGGTCGAGACGTACTCGTCCCCCATGCCCTGGGCCTCCTTCGAGGCCAGGTCGAGCGCGGCAGAGGTGCCGCGCGAGGCGGTGGGCTGGGCGACGGCCGAGCCGCTCGCGGTGGGCAGCGCGACGAGCGCGGCGCGCACCTTCTGGCCGATGGCCTGCGCGTTCGCGCCCACGGCGTCGAGGAGCCCGACGGCGACGCCGCCCTCCTGCGTGAGCAGTGCGGCGAGGAGGTGGACGGGCTCGAGCTGGGGGTTGCCGGCGGCCGAGGCGGTCTGGATGGCCTCGCCGATGGCCTGCTGGGACATGGTGGTGAACTTGGTGTCCATGGGGTCTCCGGATACTTCAGGGTCTGGGTCTACCTGGAACAACAGGACCTGACTTGAGCCTATTCCACTCAACTCTGTCCGTCATGTCGGCGATGAGGCGTCCGAGCCGAGGACCGACCGATGACCGCCCCCTTCTCACCGCCACCGATCCACGGGATGCTGTGGGTGTGAAGACACGACGGCTCGAACCTCTCGCCACCATCGCACCGGACCACGCAGACCGCACCAGGGCGACGACCGTTCGTCCCGCCGGAGGTCTCCGATGAACTTCGCGCTCCTCCTCGTCGCCGCCGTCGTCCTCGTCGGCCTCGTCGTGATCGGCGTCGTCGCCTGGCTGCTCCTGCGTCCCAAGAAGGTGCCCGTGGCGCAGCCCTACGGCGCACCCGTCGCCGGGTACCCGGGGCAGGGCGGGTACCCGGGGCAGGGCGGGTACCCGGGGCAAGGCGGGTACCCGGGGCAGGGCGGGTACCCGGGGCAGCCCGGGCCGGGCGGCTACCCGGCCCAGGCCGCCCCGCCCGCCCAGCCCTACGGAGCACCCGGCGCACAGCAGCCTCCGTACCAGGCCTACCCCGCGCAGCCGCCGGCCCCTCCGCAGGCGACCGTGGACCCGTACGCCCCGCCGAGCGCGCTGCCCGCGCCTCCGGCACCTCCCGTACCCGCAGTGCCCGCGGCACCCGCCCAGACCTGGACCGCGCACGTCACCGAGCCCGGCACCGAGCCGTTCGACGACTCCGAGATGGACGAGTCGACCCGCCTGCGCGAGACCCCTCAGACCGCCCCGCCGGCGACGCCACCTGCTCCCCCGGTCCCCCCGACAGGCCTCACCCCGCCCGCCTGAGACCCACGGCCCGTCAGAGCGAGCGCGGCACGGAGCCCACGCTCGCTCTGACAGGCCCGCCCCGGCGGTGGACAATGGCGGGGCGCCGCGGCACCGCCCGAGTCCGCGCGCGAAGGGCAGCACCATGACGCACGGCTGGCAGCAGGACGTCCTCGGACCCGACTGGGTCGCCCGGACGCTCGACCTCCCGGGAGGCGACACCGCGACGCTCGTCCGCAAGGCGACGGGTCCCGTGACCGACGGCGCCGCACCGGACCCCGCGCGACCCACGACCCACGCGTCTCGCCCAGCCCCCGCCGACGGCGCGACGACCCCGGGCGGTGAGCGACGCCGTCGGGCCGTGCTGTACGTCCACGGCTTCGTCGACTACTTCTTCCAGACCCACCTCGGCGACGCCTTCGAGGAGCACGGCTACGCGTTCTACGCGATCGACCTGCGCGGGTACGGCCGCTCGCTCGCGCACTGGACCGAGGCCGGCAAGGACCCCAACATGGTCGACGACCTGAGCCTCTACGCCCAGGACCTCGACGCGGCGGCCGCCGTGATCCGGGCCGAGGGGCACGACGAGCTCGTCGTCGTCGGGCACTCGACAGGCGGCCTCGTCACGAGCCTGTGGGCCAACGCGCGCCCCGGCAAGGTGGCTGCGCTCGTCCTCAACAGCCCCTGGTTCGACCTCAACTCGTCCTGGTTCGACCGCGTGATCTCCACCCGGGTGATCGACGTCGTCGGACGGTTCGCCCCCCGGCTCGTGGTGGGCTCGCTCGACGACGCCTACGGGCAGGCCCTGCACACCGGGACCGGCGGCGAGTGGACCTACGAGCTCGGCTGGAAGCCGCACGAAGGCTTCCCCGTCCGGGCGGGCTGGCTGCGCGAGATCCGTCGCGGGCACGCGCAGGTCGCGCGCGGGCTGCACGTCCAGTGCCCCGTGCTCGTCCTGACCTCGACGCGGTCCGGGCCGAACAAGGGCTGGCACCCCGAGGTCGTGACGACCGACAGCGTGCTCGACGTCCAGCACATCAAGGACCGCGCGCCCGGGCTGGGCGACGACGTGACGCTCGTCGAGATCGAGGGCGGCGCGCACGACCTCGTGCTGTCCCCCGAGCCCGCCCGGACGGCGTTCCTCGACGAGGTCTTCGCGTGGCTCGACGAGCGGCTGCCCGCCTGATGCCGCAGGCCGCCGCCCCCGGCGTGCGGCCGTCGAGAACGAGGTCGCGGCCGTCCCGGGGGTCCGGGCGGCCTCAGGTCCGTTCTCGGCGGCTCGCCCCGTCCGACAGGACCAGGGACGGCTCGCTCGCCGGGGACACCGAGATGACCGCCCCCGCGATCACGGACGCCGCGGTCGCCCGACGTTCGAGCGCGTCGATGCGCTCGGCGACCACGTGCTCGTCGTCGTCCCCCACGAGGTCGACGCTCGCCACCAGGTAGAGCGACCGCGGACCCACGTACTCCAGACGCAGGTACGTGACCCGGTCGACCTCGGGGTCGGCGAGCAGCTCGCGCAGCGCGGCGTCCCGCGTCGCAGCCCCCGCCGGCTCGCCCACGAGGAAGCGCCGGTTGCGGTCGATGAGGATCCACGAGATGACCCCGAGGATCAGGCCGACCACGATCGAGCCGATCGCGTCGGGCACGGGCGACCCCGTCACCTGGTGCAGGAAGATGCCGACGAACGCCACGACGAGGCCCATGAGCGCAGCGGCGTCCTCCGCGAACACGGCCCGCAGCGTCGGGTCGGACGTGACCAGGACGTGCTGGAGCAGGTCGCGCTCGGCCTTCTTCGCCTCCTTGCGCGCCTGCCGGTTCGCCTGGAGGAACGAGACCCCCTCGAGGACGAACGCGACTCCGAGCACCGCGTACGCGATCCCGAAGTCGTCCGCGGGCTCCGGGTGGACGAGCTCCTGGATGCCGTGCGTGATCGAGACCCCCGCACCCACCGCGAACAGCCCGAGCGCCGCGAACATCGACCACACGTACGCCTCGCGCCCGAACCCCAGCGGGTGATCGTGGTCAGCAGGCTTGCGCGAGCGCTTGTTCGCGAGCAGGAGGAAGACCTCGTTGCCCGTGTCGGCCCACGAGTGCACGGCCTCGGCGACCATCGACGCCGAGCCCGTCAGCACCGCGGCGGCCGACTTCGCGACCGCGATCAGGAGGTTCGCGCCGAACGCGACGATCACCGTGAGCGCGCTCTCGGCGTGCTCCTCCGTCTTCACGACGCGAGGACTGTCGGCCACGGGTCGCGTGGGGGGCTGTGCGCTGGGCGGCGAGGTCATGTAGCGGGTCTACCACCGGACCTGCCGGGGCGCGCGGGGGCCCGTCACCGTCGGCGGGCACGTCGGGCACCCTCGGCGGGTGTCGGCGTCACCCTCGGCGGGCTGGGCCGTCACCCTCGGCGTCTGCCGCTCGGGTCGCCGCCTCGTCCTTCTCGCGGTCCGCCACGTCCTTCTCGCGGTCGGCCGCCTCCTGGTCCGCCGTGAGGTCGTCGAGCACGAGCAGGTCGGGGCGGACCTTCCCGGTCCGGTAGCCCGCACGACCGACCATGTGCGCCGCGACGGGCGAGGTCATGAGCTGGAAGATCACGACGAGCACGAGCATGCCCACGGCCGACCAGCTCCGCAGCCGCAGCCCGAGCGCGATGAGCACGAGGATCAGGCCCAGCACCTGCGGCTTGGTCGCGGCGTGCATGCGCGCGAGCAGGTCCGGGAACCGGACGACGCCCACACCGGCAGCGAACGCGAGGAACGCCCCGCACAGCAGGAAGATCGCGGCGAGCACGTCGGCCACCAGGGTCCAGCTCATGAACGTGCCTCCTCGGGTCCGGTCGAGCCGTCGACCTCGGGGGCCGCGGCGTCCTCGGCCTCGTGCAGCGCGTCGGGTTCGTGCTCTGCGCCGTGCTCGGGGTCGACGGCCTTGACCTGCTCGCCCTCCTCGGCTTCGAGGCGTTCGGCCTCCTCGGCCGCGATCTCCTCGCGGGTCTTGATGCGCCCTTCACCCTCGGGCTCGACCGACGCGAACCGGGCGATGGTCACGGACCCGACGAAGCCCACGAGCGAGAGCACGACGAGGATCGGGATGGTCTCGGTGCGCCGGGACCAGGCGGCCTCGAGCGCGATGGTGCCGACGAGCGTCGTCGTGAAGACGTCGAGAGCGATGGTGCGGTCGAGCATCGACGGGCCCTTCTCGGCCCGGACGACGGCGAGCGTCGCGGCCGAGGCGAGGAGCACGGCGCAGATCAGGACGACGACGATCATCGCTGCCCCTCCCCTCGGTCGGTACGTCGTTCGGTCCGGCGCGCCGCGTCGCCGGTGCCGTCGGCCGCCCCGCGCGTGCCCGACGGCGTCGCGCCCACCGGCTCGCCCGTCTCGCCCGCGTAGTGGTACAGCCCGGCGGACTTGAGCTCGTCGTTCGACGCGAAGGCGCGCAGCACACGGGCCTCGAGGTCGAGCGTGTCCTGGCGGACCTTGTCGGCGCCGCCCGCGGCGTCGAGGTCGAGCACGTGCAGGTAGAGCATCCCGGTGAGGCGGTGGGCCTCGATGACGAGCGAGCCGGGCACGAGCGAGCTGAGCTCGGCCGTGATCGTCATGTAGATGTCCGAGGGGTTGCGCAGGCGCACGCCGACCACGGCCCCGTGCGGGGTGTGGCGGAACCTGAAGGCCTGCATGCTCACCTGGAAGGACGCGACGACGAGGTCGGCGACGAACCGGGCGATCAGCACGACGAAGGACCAGGGGCGCACGGTGCCGCTCGTCGCGATCGACGGCAGCGGCATGAACGTGATGAGCAGGGCGGCGAGCAGGATGCCCGCGAGGACGTTGCCCCACGACAGGTCGCCCCACAGCATGACCCACACGACGGTGAGCCAGGCGACGGTGCGCCACTGGGCGACGAGGCGGTTGAGCCAGCCGCCCGCGAGCGGGCCCCTACGACGGTGCAGGCTCACGACCCACCACCTTCCTGCTCCTCCTCGACGAGGTCGTTCGAGACCCCCTGGCCTCGGCCGGTGTCGTCGGGGAAGACGGCGTCGACGTACGTCGACGGCTGCATGAGGTTACCGGCGGCGCGCTCGGCGTACGAGTACAGCGGCCCGGCGGCGAACGTGAGGGCCAGGCCGAAGGCGACGAGCGCCGTCGTGGGCCCGACCATTCCGCGCGGGGTCCCCGTCGACGGCAGCTCGACCGGGGCCGTCTGCCAGAACGCCTTGTTCCACGCCTTGACGATCGCGTAGAGCGTCAGCAGCGAGGTGACGACGCTGCCGACGACGAGCGCCCACGTGAGCGGCGTGCCCTGGGCGACGCCCTCCTGGAGCAGCCCGACCTTACCGAGGAAGCCCGACAGCGGCGGGATGCCCGCGAGGTTCATCGCCGGGATGAAGAACAGGATCGCGAGCCCCGGCGCGATCTTCGCGAGACCGCCGAGCTTGTCGAGCGACGTGGACCCGCCTCGTCGCTCGATGAGCCCGACCACGAGGAACAGCGTCGTCTGGACGGTGATGTGGTGCACGACGTAGAAGATCGACGCCGCCATCCCGGCCTCGGACGCCATCGAGATCCCGAAGATCATGTACCCGATGTGGCTGACCAGGGTGAACGACAGCAGACGTTTGATGTCGTTCTGCGCCACGGCGCCGAGGATCCCGATCACCATCGTCAGCAGCGCGAGCCACATGAGGACCGTGTCGAGGCGGTTGTCGGGGAACAGCAGCGTCTGGGTGCGGATGATCGCGTAGACGCCGACCTTGGTCAGCAACCCGGCGAACACGGCCGTGACGGGTGCGGGCGCCGTCGGGTAGGAGTCCGGGAGCCAGGCCGAGAGCGGGAAGATCGCCGCCTTGATCCCGAACGCGAGCAGCAGCAGGAGCTGGAGCGTCATGCGGACCCCGGGGTCCACGTCGGGCAGGCGTTCGGCGAGCTGGGCCAGGTTGACGGTGCCCGTCGCGGCGTAGGTGAGCGCGATCGCGACGAGGAAGATGACCGACGACAGCAGCGCGACGACGACGTAGATCGACCCCGCACGGATGCGTTCGCCCGTACCGCCGAGCGTCAGCAGGACGTACGACGCCGCGAGCAGGATCTCGAAGCCCACGTAGAGGTTGAACAGGTCGCCCGAGAGGAACGCGTTCGCGACCCCCGCCGCCAGGACCAGATAGGTCGGGTGGTAGATCGAGACGGGTGCCTTGTCGTGCCCGTCCGCGACGCCCTGCCCCAGCGAGTAGAGCAGGACGCAGAGCAGCACGAAGCTCGACACCGTGAGCATGAGCGCGGAGAGCCGGTCGGCGACGAGGTCGATACCGACGGGCGCCGCCCACTCCCCGACGTCGACCACGATGGGGCCGCTGTCGGCCCCGACGAGCAGACCGATGGACGCCGCCAGCACCAGGGACAGCGCGGCGACCGAGATGATGTGCTGGGCGCGCGGGTGGCGCCACAGCGCGAGCGCGAGGCCCGCCGCGAACAGCGGCAGGACCACGGGCAGCGGGACGAGGGTCGCGAAGCCGTAGGTGAGGTTCATCGGCCCTCACCTCCCCCGGTGCCGGGTGTGCCGGGTGTGCCGGACCTGCCCGACGGCGGGGCCTCCTTCTCGGCGCGGGTCCCGTCGCGGGCGTCGGTCTCGCCGTCGCCGTCGCCGTCGGTCTCGTCGTAGACCTCGGCGGCCTCGTCGTCCAGGGTGGCCCCGCTCTCCTCGGTGTCGCTGTCCTCGAACGCCGGTGCGTTGCGCGCGGCGTGGCGCGCGACCCGGCGGTCCTCGAGGTCGTCCTGGACCTCGTCGTGACCGTGCAGCTGCCAGGACCGGTAGGCCATGGCGAGCACGAAGGCCGTGAGGCCCAGGGTGATGACGATGGCGGTCAGCACCATCGCCTGGACGAGCGGGTCGCTCATCTGGTCGGGGGGCGTCGTCCCGATGAGGGGCGCACCCCCGGCGCGTCCTCCGGCGACGAGGAACATGAGGTTCGCGCCGTTGCCGATGAGGATGAAGCCGATCAGGACGCGCGTCAGGCTGCGCTCGAGGAGCAGGTAGACACCGGTCGCGAACAGCACGCCGATCGCGAGCACGAGGATCAGGCTCGGGGTCATGTCGATGCTGTCGGTCGTCCTGGCGACGTCCGCCGGGTCGACCTCCGCGGCCGGGAGGACGAGGGCGAGCAGGTTGCCGGTCGAGCTCATCGTCGCCCCCCTCCGATCTGGTCCGGTTCCATCGCTTCCATGGGTCCTGCGTCCTCGCGGGCCGAGGCTTCGGCCTGGCGGTCGATCTCGGCGCCGAGCGTGCGCAGGATGTCGAGCACGAGGCCCACGACGACGAGGAACACCCCGACGTCGAAGAAGAGCGACGTGACCAGGTGGACCGTCCCGATGAGCGGAAGGCTGATGTCGATGGCCGTGCTCAGAAGGACGCTCTTGCCCATGAACAGGCCGATCAGCCCGACCCCGACGGACAGGAACAGCCCCGTGCCGAGCAGCAGGCCCGGATGGACCGGTGCCGCCTCGCCGAGCTCGTACCGACCGCCCGCGAGGTATCTCACGATGAGCGCGATCCCGACGACGAGCCCGGCCGCGAACCCGCCACCCGGCGCGTTGTGCCCCGAGAACAGCAGGAAGATCGCGAACACGATCATCGAGTGGAAGAGCACGCGCGTGACGACCTCGAAGATGACCGAGCGGCGCTGCGGCGCGAGGGTGCGTCCGGCGCTGAGCCACACGAGCATGCGCGGCTGCTTGCCCGCGGCGGCCTCCTCCTCGACCCCCCGGCGGCGCAGGGCCGCGCCCGGGTCCTCCTCGTTGGCCCAGATCCCTGGCGAGGCGGCTCCCGACGACGTCGCGTTGCGCTCGCGGAGGATCTCGCCGCTGCGGGTGCGCAGGAACACGAGCGACGCGACCCCGGTCGCCGCGACGAGCAGCACCGAGATCTCGCCCATGGTGTCCCACGCGCGGATGTCGACGAGGGTCACGTTGACGATGTTCTTGCCGTAGCCGTGGATGTACGCCTCGGCCGGGAAGTCGAGCGAGATGGGGCTCGCGACGCGCGCGAGCGGGACCGTCAGGGCGAAGCCCATCATGACGACGCCGACCGCGACGCCCAGACCCAGGCGCACCCACCGCGACGCGACGAGCGGACGGTTGGAGAAGTAGGGAGGCAGGCGGCGCAGCACGAGCACCATGACGACGAGCGTGATGGTCTCGACGAGCACCTGGGTCAGCGCCAGGTCCGGGGCGCCGTGCAGCAGGAACAGCATGGCGTTGCCGTAGCCCGCGATCCCGACGAGGATCACGGCCTTGAGCCGGCGGCGCGAGCGGGCCGCGAGGATCGAGGCGACGCAGATGGCCGCGACGGCAGCGACCTGCGCGGGGCGGTCCCAGGCCTTGACCTGCTCGGGCCACTGCCCGCCGATGAACATCAGCAGACCGGGGCCGGCGACCAGGACGACGAGGATCGCGCCGAGGTAGAAGGGCAGCGAACCACGCTGGGTGACCGCGGTGACGTCGGCCGCGAGCTCGTCGAGACGCCGCATGATCCGGCGGTACGTGCGGTCGGCCTCGGGGCCCGTCCACAAGGAGGCCTGGAACCGCTCGACCGCGCTGCGCTGCCAGAACAGCACGGCGCCGACGCCGAGGATCAGCACCGTCAGACCCAGGGCAGGGGTGAAGCCCGCCCAGAGGACCAGGTGGCCCGGCTCGCCGACCGGGTACGTGTCGGCGTAGGGCGCGAGCAGGTCCTCGCCGAAGTGCGGCACGAGGGCCGTCGCGAGGCCGAGGAGGGCCAGCACCAGGGCGGGCCACACGAGGAGCGCCGGCTGCCGGTGGATGCGTGCGGGGTCGATCGGGGCGTCGTCGGGCAGGAACCCGGCCCCGCGCTGCGCGGGAGCGGACGCCGCTGCCGAGCCCTGCGCGGCCGCGTCCTTGGTCACGGCCTCGACCCGGACGTGCTCGTTGGCTCGTGCCACGGCCGCAGCGACGTGGCGCTTGGTCGCGAACGCTCCCCAGAAGAACCGCACGCCGTAGGCGACCGTGAACATCGAGCCGACGACGACGCCGACCAGCACGACGGTGTTCACCCAGGCCGGTCCCTCGCCGTGCAGGAGGGACTCGAGCGCGGCCTCCTTCGCGACGTAGCCCGCGAGCGGGGGCAGGCCGATCATGGACGCGGTCGCGAGCCCGCCTGCGAGCGCGGTCAGGGGCAGTGCTCGCCCGACGCCCGTCAGCCGGCGCAGGTCGCGGGTACCGGTCGCGGCGTCGACCACGCCGACCACCAGGAAGAGCGACGCCTTGAACATCGCGTGCGCCCCGATCATCGCGAGACCCGCGAGCGCGGCGGACCGCGTCCCGAGGCCCACGAGCAGGACGATCAGGCCCAGCTGGCTCACGGTGCCGAACGCCAGGACGAGCTTGAGGTCGTGCTGGCGCAGCGCGCGGTAGCCGCCCACGAGGAGCGTGCCGACGCCCAGGACGATGACGATCGTGCGCCAGACCGTGGTGTCGGAGTACGCGGGGGCGAAGCGCGCGACGAGGTAGACACCGGCCTTGACCATGGCGGCGGCGTGCAGATAGGCGCTGACCGGGGTCGGCGCCGCCATGGCCGCGGGAAGCCAGAAGTGCAGCGGGATGAGTGCGGCCTTGCTCGCCGCACCGGCCAGGAGGCAGACGATCGCCGCGGTCACGGCGCCGCCCGTGGGCGGGTCCGCGATGATCTCCGAGAGGCGGAACGTCCCGCCCTGGACCCCCAGGATCACGACGCCCACGAGCATCGCCAGGCCGCCCGCCGTCGTGACGACGATGGCCTGCATCGCGGCTCGCCGGCTCGCCTTGCGGTCCGCGTAGTGACCGATCAGCAGGTAGGAGAAGACGGTCGTGAGCTCCCAGAAGATGAACAGGAGCAGCATGTCGTCCGCCGTGACGAGGCCGACCATGGCCCCCGCGAAGGCCGTGAGCACGGCCCCGAACCGCCCGAGCCCGGACGCCGTGGGCGAGAAGTAGGCCGAGCAGTACACGAGGACCAGCGCACCGACACCGCCGACGAGCAGCAGCATGAGCCAGGACAGGGTGTCCATGCGGAAGGCGAGCTCGAGCCCCAGCCCGGGCACCCACTGGGTGACCTCGGTGGGGTGCACGCCGTCCATGACGCGTGTGGTCCAGCTGAGGGCGTAGACAGCGGCGGAGGCGGGCGCGAGGGCCATCACCAAGAACGCCTTGCGGCCCAGCACCGACACGAGTGCGGGCGCGCCGAGTGCCATTGCCAGATGCGCAACGAGCAGATAAAGCACGTCCGCTCCGTCCTGGTCGGGGGCGGGTGGGCGAGAGCATGGACCGCCGAGCCGTCAGGACCGCGCTCCCCCGCTCGACGGCGCGCGAGGAGAGACGGTCCCGAGACACACCGGGTCCGGTAGGTATTTTACCGTTCAATGAGCCCCTCAAGACCACGCGACGCCCCGTCGACCGGTGGGAGATGTCACAGGTTCAGCGGGAATGCACCGACGGGCCAGGGTTCGGCCACCGGGCGAACGCCCGGCGACCGACGCCCGACCACCGGGCCGGGCGACTAGGAAGAGGCCCCCACCCCGTCGACCTGCCCCGCCCGCCAGTCGTCGAGACCGCGGAGCGTCCCGTCCCCCAGGCGGCGGACCAGCACCTCGGTGTACCGGAGCTCGGCGAGGAGCAGCGCGAGCTCGTACTCCGTCTCGGCCGTGAACGGTGCCGGGACCGCCTCGACGCGGCGCTCCACGTCGTCCTCGAGACGGCGGACGGCGACCCGCAGCGCGACGAGACGGGTACGCAGGAGCGAGGCGGCGTCGTCGGGCGCGAGAACCTGCATGAAGCTCAGTGCCGCCAGGAACTGCGGGAACTCCTTGACGGGAGCCCCGAGGAGGCTGCGCATCCAGTCGTCGACCTCGTCGCGCCCGGCGTCCGTGAGGCGGTAGACCGTGCGCTGCGGGCGGTTGCCGTCCTGCTCCGTGCCCGCGGGCTCGATGAACCCGTCCCGTGCGAGCGCCGTGATGACCGAGTAGAGCGAGCCGTAGTTCAGCCTGACCGACTCGTCCTTGCGGCCGTCCTTGAGCACGCGCGCGATCTCGTAGGGGTGCATGGGCTTGTCGCCGAGCTGCGCGAGGACCGCGAGAGCCAGCGGGTTCCCGCGGCGCCGGGCCGTGGCTCCCCCGTTGCCCGCTGCACCCTGCGACATGCCCACCTCGCCCTGTTCATCCCGTTCCGACCGGACGGTCGAGCGTATGCGGGCAGCCATGAGAGCGCAACCAACCCTCAGACGTCCTGCGGGTCCACCAGGAAGTCGGCCTCGTCGGCGATCTCGCCGCCCACAGCCGCGTAGAGCGCGCGGGTCACGGTCGCGACGAGCTCGGCAGCGCGCTTGCGCGCGATCTTGAGCTCGAACGACGGCACCTCCATCTGCGACTCCACGAGGTCCCGCGGCTCCCAGCGCACCCGGTACGCGACCGCGCCCTGCGACGCCCACGGCAGGTTGCGCAGCAGCAGCGGCAGCTGCTCCTCACCACCCACCTCGACCGCCACGAGGCCGTCGACGCCCATGTCGATCAGGAGCCCGTACCCGTCGAGGATCTTGCCGCTCGTCAGGGCCGCGATGTCGATGTCGTCCGCCTGCGCGTGCAGCGCGCGCCGCAGCTCGGGGTCGAGCGTCTCGCCCCGGTACAGCGGCAGCTCGCCGATGCCCTGGGGCGGCCCCTGGTACGGGTTCCCCTCGGTCGCGAGCACGACGCGCGGGTGCACGGCCCCGACGACGGCCACCGCGGCCTGCGGGTCGAGCCACACGTCCGAGAAGACAGACATGTTCACCGCGACCCCCGGGTCCGGCGTCAGGACCACGACCGGTGACGCCGCATCGGCCGTGTCGACGCGGATCGAGCCGCCGAGTCGGCGCGCGACCTCGACGAGCCAGGAGATGACTCGCTCCTCCTCACGGGTCGGCAGCCCCGCCGGGAAGGCGCGCCCCACCCCGTCGCGGTCACCACCACCGGGGATCGGGACGGCACCCCGGTCACGCGGGCACACGACGTCGAACACCTGCTCCGTGCCCGGCGGCAGGCCGGGGTTGACCCCGTCCGCCGACCACGGCGAGTACGGCCCGGTCAGCGTCGTGTGCCGCGACGTCCGCAGCACACCGGGCTCGCCCGGCCTGGCGGTGCGGGGCGCCGGGGTCAGCGGATCCGTGCCCGACGGCGCCACGTCCCACCGCGCGCCCGCGAACCTGGACACGGCGAGGGTCTCGACCTCGTCGACCTCGACGTCCCCCGGGAGCGCGAGCAGGTGCCGCGCCTGGTGGGCCTGCGCCGAGGACGCGGGGAACGGCTGAAGGGTCGGGCTGGTCGGCTGCGACACGGTGGGATCGCCCTCTCTGCGGTGGCGACGTCCGATCAGGCGGGCTCGCTCGAGCCGGCTCGGGATCACACGTCGGTGCGGTGGAAGTTCTGCCAGGAGCGCGAGGCCGTCGGGCCCCGCTGACCCTGGTACCGAGAACCATAGATCGACGAGCCGTACGGGTGCTCCGAGGCCGACGACAGCCGGAAGAAGCACAGCTGCCCGATCTTCATGCCCGGCCACAGCGTGATCGGCAGCGTCGCGACGTTGCTCAGCTCGAGCGTCACGTGGCCGCTGAAACCGGGGTCGATGAACCCCGCCGTCGAGTGCGTCAGGAGCCCGAGGCGGCCCAGGCTGGACTTGCCCTCGAGGCGGGCCGCGACGTCGTCGGGCAGGGAGACCTGCTCGAACGTGGCCCCCAGGACGAACTCCCCCGGGTGCAGGATGAACGGCTCACCCGGCTCCACCTCGACGAGGCGCGTCAGGTCCGGCTGGTCCGTCGACGGGTCGATGAACGGGTACTTGTGGTTGTCGAACAGCCGGAAGAGCTTGTCGAGCCGCACGTCGATGCTCGACGGCTGCAGCATCGCGGGGTCGTAGGGGTCCAGGCGGACCCGCTGGGCGTCGATCTCGGCAGTGATGTCGCGGTCGGAGAGGAGCACGGGGCAACCGTACTCCGCGGGGCCGCGGGCCGGTGCGCGGTCCCGGGTGCCGAACCAGGGGCCGGTCGGGCGTCGCTGTCGCGACCGCCTGACCGACCTCGGGTGCGAGGCGCGGGGCGCGCGGGTGCCTTCGGGGGCGCGGGGTCGCCTCGGGGACCCCGCGCGGTCCGCGACGTCAGCTGCGCAGCGGGCGGCCCGTCGAGTCGACCGAGTACTGACCGGTCTTCGACGTCAGGTAGAGGATGCCCTCGACGAGGCCCCAGATCCAGACCGCCCAGCTCAGCATGCCCAGCGAGAGGACCGAGATCAGCAGCATCGTCACACCGATGCCGGTGTACCCGAGGTAGAAGCGGTGGATGCCGAACGTCCCGAGGAAGATGCCGAGCAGGCCCGCCGCGAGGCGCGACTTCGCGTTCGGGTCCTCGTAGTAGCCGGGCTGCTGGGCCCCGTACGCGCCGTACGGCTGCTGATAGCCCTGCTGGTAGCCCTGCTGAGGGGCTCCGTACCCGTACCCCGGCTGCTGGGCGTACGGGTCGGCGCCGTAGGCAGGCTGCGGCTGCTCGCCGTAGGCGGGCTGCGGCTGACCGTAGGCAGGCTGCTGGGCGTAGGGGTCGGCCGGTGCACCGTAGGCAGGCTGCGGCTGCTCGCCGTAGGCGGGCTGCGGCTGCGCGTACGGGTCCGCTCCGTAGGACGGCGCAGCAGGCTGCTGCGGCGTACCGCCGTACTGGCCGTACGGATCCGCTCCAGCCGCAGGATCGGTGGGCTGCTGCTGGTACGGGTTCTCGGACAAGGCGCCTCCTCAGGCAGTGCTCAGGCACAAGATGCTGGCATCCTGGCCCGACGTGGGTATGATCGTGGACGCACGCCGGTTCCTCACCGGCTCGCACCGGCCGGAGACGGCCCGCGAGCTGCGGGGTTCCACGTCACGCGGATGTAGTTCAATGGTAGAACTTCAGCTTCCCAAGCTGATAGCGCGGGTTCGATTCCCGTCATCCGCTCCACGACACGAGGCCCCGCACCTGCTGGTGCGGGGCCTCGTGCGTTCGCTCGGGCCCCACAGTCCGTCCGGGCCCGACCCGCCCTCACGCCTCGTCGCGCGAACGGGACCGGACGACGGCGCTCCCGATGCCGACCAGCACGGCCACGCCACCCAGCACCACGAACAGGAGCGGGGACTGCGGTCCGTCCTTGCCGGTCAGCGCGGCGATCCCTCCGCCCAGGGCCCAGACGGCGCCGATCACGACCAGGGCGAGCGAGCTCCAGTACCGACGAACCACGAGTCCTCCTACCGGTCCCGGCGCACCAGCACGTGCGCACCGCCCGAGCATGCCATGCTCACCACCCGCAATCCGGCATTTCGGCATCTATCGGTCTCTTCGGCATCACGGCATGGTCAACGGCACCGCATCTACGGGCCTACGATCGATCTCATGCCGCATTATCGGATCAAGGAAGCAGCCGACCTGCTCGGCGTCAGCGACGACACCGTCCGCCGCTGGGTCGACGCCGGCGAGCTCGACGCGACGCTCGACGAGTCGGGCCGCAAGGTCGTCGACGGCGCGCAGCTCGCCGCCTACGCGGTCCGCACCGCGCAGTCCACGCCCGACCCGTCGGGCGTCGCCCGCTCGGCCCGGAACCGGTTCGTCGGCATCGTCACCGACGTCGTGAGCGACACCGTCATGTCCCAGGTCGAGATGCTGTGCGGCGGACAGCGCGTCGTGTCCCTCATGAGCACCGAGGCTGTCCGCGAGCTCGGCCTCGAGCCCGGCAGCCTCGCCGTCGCCGTCGTCAAAGCCACCACCGTGATCGTCGAGACGCCGGGAGGCCTCGCATGACCCGCACGACCCGCACCGCCCCCACCACCGCGCGCCCCGCCCGACGCGCGCTCGCCATGACGACCACCGTCCTCCTGACGGCCGCGCTCGCGGCGTGCGCGGCGCCGTCGGGCACGCCGGACGCGGGCCCGACCGGCTCGGCCGCCCCCGTCGAGGAGCAGACCCTCACCGTGCTCGCCGCCGCGTCGCTGCGCGACGTGTTCGCCGAGCTCGCGGAGGGCTTCGAGGCCGAGCACGACGGCGTGACCGTCGCACTGTCGTTCGCCGGGTCCGCCGACCTTGCCGACCAGCTCCTCGCCGGGAGCCCGGGCGACGTGTTCGCCTCGGCCGACACCAAGAACATGGACCGCGTCGTCGAGGGCGGCGACGCGGCCGACCCCGTGGTCTTCGCGACCAACACGCTCACGGTCGTCGTGCCGGCAGGGAACCCGGGCGGCGTGACGTCGTTCGCAGACCTCGCGCGCGAGGACCTCAAGGTCGTCGTGTGCGCGGCCGAGGTTCCCTGCGGGTCGGCGACCGCCAAGGTCGAGGCAGCCGCCGGGACCACCGTCCACCGGGTGAGCGAGGAGGCGAGCGTGACCGACGTCCTCGCCAAGGTCACCGCCGGCGAGGCCGACGCCGGGCTCGTCTACGTCACCGACGCGACCCTCGCCGGGGACGACGTCGAGGTGGTCGACGTCCCCGAGACGAAGACCGTCGTGAACACCTACCCGATCGCCGTGACCTCCGGGGCCGCCGACGCCGCGCTCGCCCAGCAGTGGCTCGACCTCGTGACCGGCCCCATCGGCCAGGCCGCGCTCGCGAAGGCGGGCTTCGGGGCACCGTGACCCCCGACGACGTGGGCCACCCCCGGCGACGGCACTCCCCACGACCGGGTGGCGGCCTCGCGAGGACCGGGGAGGTCGCCTGATGCGCGGCCTCCCCCGCTGGGTCCTGGCACCCGCGATCCTCGGCGCGCTGTTCGTCGTCGTGCCCGTCGTCGCGATGGTCGCGCGCCTCGACGTGTCCGGGGGGCTCGGCGGGATCTGGAACCTGCTCACCTCGCCGACCGCGACCGACGCCCTGTGGCTCTCGGTACGGACCTCGCTCGTCGCGACCGTGTGCTGCGTGCTGCTCGGTGCGCCCATGGCCCTCGTCCTTGCACGGACCACGTTCCCCGGCCAGCGCGTGGCCCGTGCACTCGTGCTGCTCCCCCTCGTCCTGCCGCCCGTCGTGGGAGGCATCGCGCTGCTCTACACGTTCGGACGGCGCGGCCTGATCGGCCAGCACCTGTCCGTCCTGGGGATCGAGGTCGCGTTCACGACGACCGCGGTGGTCATGGCGCAGACCTTCGTCGCGCTGCCGTTCCTCGTGCTGAGCCTCGAAGGGTCGCTGCGGACGCACGACGCACGCTACGAGGAGGTCGCCGCGACGCTCGGCGCCTCCCCCACGACCGTGCTGCGCCGCGTGACCCTGCCGCTCGTCCTGCCCGGGCTGGTGTCCGGGTCGGTGCTCGCGTTCGCGCGGGCGCTCGGGGAGTTCGGCGCGACGATCACGTTCGCCGGCGCGCTCCAGGGAGTCACGCAGACGCTGCCGCTCGAGATCTACCTCCAGCGCAGCGCCGACCCCGACGCCGCCGTCGCGCTCTCCCTGCTGCTCGTGGTCGTGGCGGTGGTCGTCACGGCGGCGGTGCACGGCGGACCGTTCGGGCGCGAGCCCGCCGCCGAGGGCGACCGGGCCTCGGCCGGGGGCGACGGGATCTCCGCCGAGGGCGACCGGCAGCGGGCCGACGGTGACCGGATCTCCGCCGAGGGTGACGAGCATCCGGCCGACGGTGACGGGTCGCGTCACCCTCGGCAGGTCGGCGCGTCACCCTCGGCGACCCAGCACGTCACCCTCGGCGAACCGGGCGAGCCCGGCCGGCCCCGCGAGGCCGGCGCTCCCCTGCGCGTCCGGGTACGCCTCGCCGAGCGCGGCGTCGACGTCGACGTCACGGTCGAGCCCGGACAGGTGGTCGCGGTCCTCGGCGCCAACGGCGCGGGCAAGTCGACGCTCCTCCAGGCCGTCACCGGCCTCCTCCCCCACCGCGCCCGACCCCGGTCGGGACGCCCCGACGAGCTCCACGTCTCGATCGACGGCACCGTCCTCACCGACACCACCCGCGGCACCGCCGTCCCCCCACGACGGCGCAGGATCGGCTGGCTCACGCAACGTCCCCTGCTCTTCGCCCACCTCGACGCGGTCGACGACGTCGCGTTCGGCCTCCGCGCCCGGGGCGCCACCCGGCGAGACGCCCGCGCCTCGGCCCGCGAGCGCCTTGCCGAGCTCGACGCGGAGCACCTCGCCGGACGCCGACCGCGCGAGCTGTCCGGCGGGCAGGCGCAGCGCGTCTCGATCGCGCGCGCCCTCGCGACCGACCCCCGGGTCCTGCTGCTCGACGAGCCGCTGGCCTCGCTCGACGTCGGGGTCGCGCAGCAGGTGCGCCGCGCCCTGCACGACGCCCAGCGCGCGCACCCTCGCACGACGCTGCTCGTGACGCACGACCTCCTCGACGTCCTCCTCCTCGCCGACCGTGCGGTCGTCCTGGAGGGAGGCCGGGTCGTCGAGGACGGACCGGCGCGCGAGGTCCTCACGCGTCCCCGGTCGCGGTTCGCCGCCCGTCTCGCGGGCATCAACCTCCTCTCGGGCACCGCGACCGACGACGGCGGCCTGCGTCTCGGCGCGGGCGGCGGCACGGCGAGCGGCACGAGCACCACGAGCCCCCTCGCCACGGCGCAGGTCCTCGCGCAGGTCGTCGCGGGCGTCGTCGCCGACGACGCCCGTCTGGTCGAGGGTGACCCTGCGGTCGCGATGTTCGAGCCGCGGGCGGTCGCGATCCACCGTGAGGCGCCGTCGGGCAGCCCTCGGAACGCCTTCGCGGTGACGATCACGTCGCTCGAGCCGCACGGGCAGCTCTTCCGGGCCTGGGGAGAGGTGACGGGTCCGCGCGAGGTGCGCGACGCCGTCGGGCACCTCGCTGCCGACCTGACACCGCGGTCCGTCGCGGACCTGCGCCTGGCGCCGGGCGAGCGCGTGTGGTTCGCGGTCAAGGCTGCCGAGGTGCAGGTCTACTCCACCCGCTGAGTGCGAAGCAGCTGTCGTCGATCGGCTGTCCGGACGACTGTTACTCCGCACTCGGCGGAAGGACGCGCTGAGCGCGCCAGGCACGCACGGACTCCGCGAGGCTCCCCGTGACCGGCACGTCCGCGAGGAGGAGCGCCTGCCCCGCGTGGTAGACGTCGGGCTTGCCGTCCCACACGACGGCGGACGGGCGGTTGTGGGCGTCGAGCTCGTGGTGCCAGGAGCCGCGCTCGACGTCGACGAGGTGCGCCCGCGCGTACGCCCACCAGTCGTCGGCGAGCTGCGCGTACCGCTCGTCCCCCGTGACCTGGGCGAAGACCTCCGCAGCCGCGATCGCCTCGGTCGCGACCCAGTGGAACCTGCGCCGCTCGACGGGCCGCCCGAACCAGTTGACCGTGTAGACGAAACCACCCTCGGCCCGGTCCCATCCGTCGGCCGCAGCACGGTCGAACAGGTTCTCGGCGGCGTCGAGGCGAGCCCCCGGCGTTCCCGTGCCCGCCGAGGCCTGCGCCGCGTCGAGCTGCAGGAGGAGGCGCGCCCACTCGAAGCCGTGCCCGGGCGTCGACCCGTAGGGCTTGAACTGGTCTGCAGGGTGCTCGGCGTTGAGCTCGAGCTCGGGTCGCCACTCCGCGTCGAAGTGCTCGACGACGCGCCAGTCCTGCGCGGCGGCCCAGCCGACGACGCGGTCCGCGATCGCGCTCGCCCGCTCGAGCCACCGGCGGTCGCCCGTCGCCGAGTGCGCGGCGAGCAGCGCCTCGACGCCGTGCATGTTGGCGTTCGCGCCCCGGTAGGGGGTGCACGTGGTCCAGGCGCGGTCCCACTCGTCGCGGAGCATGCCCTGGTCCGCCTCCCAGAACTCCTGGTCGAGGATGCGCAGCGCGTCGTCGAGCAGCCCGCGCGCGCCGGGCCGTCCCGCGATCGTGGCGCTCGACGCCGCCAGGACGACGAACGCGTGCGCGTAGGCGCTCTTGGTGTCGTCGACCGCGTCACCCGGCCCGCGCGACGCGAACCAGCCACCGTCCGTGGGGTCCGCGAGGTGGGTGCGCAACCCGTCGAGGGCAAGGTCCGCGAGCGTGTCCGCCCCGGGCACCCCGAGCAGGGTCCCGAGCGCGTACATGTGGGCCGTGCGCGCGGTGATCCAGGTGTGCACGGGCTCGTGCGGGTCGGGCACTCCTTCGTCGTCGAGCCACCGCGCCCCGCCGTCGGGCCCGAGGGACGCCTGCGCGAACGCGAGCAGCCTGCGCAGCTCGTCGTGGCGCCACACGGCCCCGTCGGTCGTGCGTGCCGGCTCGTCCATGACCGTCATCGTTCCCCGTTCGTCGTTCTCGTCAGTGATCTTCCCCGGGCGGGCACGTCCCCGTCGAACGCCCGACGGCGCAGCGTCCGTCCCGCCGAGCCCGGCCAGGCCGCCCGGCCAGGCCGCCTCACCCCTTGACCGACCCGGACATGAGCCCGCCCATGAAGTACTTGCCGAGCAGGATGTAGACCAGGAGGGTCGGGAGCGAAGCGAACAGCGCCCCCGCCATCGACACGCCGTAGTTCTGCAGCAGCGCCCCGTTCGCGAGGTTGTTGAGCGCGAGCGTGACCGGACCGTTCTGGCTCGAGGAGAAGAACACCGCGAAGAGGAAGTCGTTCCACGCCGACGTGAACTGCCAGATCAGCACGACCACGAAGCTCGGGATCGAGAGCGGCAGGACGATCGACCAGTAGGTGCGCAGCATGCCCGCCCCGTCGACGCGCGCGGCCTCGATGAGCTCGTTCGGGACGGTCTGGTAGTAGTTGCGGAAGATCAGCGTCGTGATCGGCAGGCCGTAGATCACGTGCAGCACGATCAGCGTCGGGATGCCGCTCGGCAGGTCGAGGCTCAGGACGAGCTGGTTGAGCGGGATGATCACCGCCTGGTACGGGATGAACATGCCGAAGAGGATGAGCGTGAAGACGAGGTTCGCGCCGCGGAACCGCCAGCGCGAGAGCACGAACCCGTTGAGCGACCCGAGGAACGCCGAGATCAACGCGGCCGGGACCACCATCTGGAGCGTGCGCAGGATCGCCGGTGACAGCGCGGTCCACGCCGCCTGCCAGTTCTCGGTGGTCCACACCTGCGGCAGGTTCCAGGCGCGGGTCGGGGCGGCGTCGCCCGGTCCCTTGAAGCTCGTGACGAGCAGGACGTACACGGGCACGAGGACGATGAGCACGAACAGGATCAGGAGCAGGTAGCGCAGCGTGCGGGCCACGGAGAACCGCTCGACGGGCTTCTTGCGACGACGCGACCCGGCGGTGCCGGACCCCGAGCCCGAACCCGGGGTCGTCTCCTCGACGGGGGTGGTGACCGTGGTCATCGGATCCTCTCCTTGCGGTTCAGGGAGATCAGGTAGGGCACGATCACGAGGGCCACGATGATGAGCAGGATCGCGCCCACCGCGGCCGCGTTCGCGTAGTCGAAGCTCGACTTGAAGACGTACATGTCGACGGCCGGGACCTTGGTCTGGTAGTTCGACGGCTTGGAGATCGACATGATGAGGTCGAACGCCTTGAGCGACATGTGGCCCACGATGATGAGCGCGGACAGCGCGATCGGGGTGAGCTGCGGGAAGAGCACGTAGCGGTACAGCTTCCACTCGCTCGCACCGTCGATGCGGGCCGCCTCGCGCAGCTCCTCCGGGATGCCGCGGAACCCTGCGAGGAAGAGCGCCATGACGTAGCCGGAGAGCTGCCAGATCGCGGGGATCGCGATGGCCGCGATACCGAAGGTGACGTTGTTCCACCAGTTGTTCTGCAGCGCGTCGAGCCCGATCATCTGGAACAGCCGGTTGAGGCCGCTCGCCTTCTCGCCCTGGTTCGAGTTGAGGAGCCAGCGCCACACGACGCCCGAGGCGATGAACGAGACCGCCATGGGGAACAGGTAGACGGCGCGGAAGAACCCTTCGCCCTTGACGGGCTTGTCGAGGAGCCAGGCCCAGACGAACCCGACGACCATGGTGCCCACCAGGAAGACCACGGTGTAGATCAGGAGGTTCAGCAGGGAGTGCTGGAACTCCGGGCTCGCGAGCAGGTCGAGGTAGTTCTGGAAGCCCACACGGGACACGGGTGCCTGCCCCGTGGACTGTGCGGCCTTGTGCATGTCGGTGGTCGAGGTCGAGAAGTTGATCCCGATGAGGCCGTAGACGAACACCCCCACCAGGATCAGGGACGGGGCGACGAGGAGCAGCGGCGGCCCCCATCGTCGGGCGGAGTGGATCACCGGTGATCCTCCAAGGTGTGCGGGCACGGTCCGGGGCGCACGCTGCGCACGGGGGTGCGGGAGCGCCCGCCGACCGGTGCGGCGGGGAACGAGGCGGTGCGGCGGGGCGCCGCGGGTGCGTGACGCGACCGGGCGGCGCCCGTCGCGGGCTGCGCGAGCAGCTCTGCGACGGGCGCCGCCTGCGGCCTACTCGGCGGTCGCGGCGGCCAGGTCGGCCTGGTACTGCGCCAGGTCGGAGGCACCGGACGTGAACTTGCTCGTCGCGTCCGAGATGGCGTTGAGCACGGCGACCGAGGCGGCTGCGCCGTGGGCGAGCGACGGCACGATCGTGTCGTCCGCGAACGAGGTGATGGCCGTCTGCTGGTACTCCGAGAAGTCGGCAGGGTTCGCGTCGGTGCGGGCCGGGATGGAGCCCTTGGCCTTGTTGAACGCCGTCTGGCCCTCGAGGCTCGAGACCGTCTCGAGCCACGCCTTGGCACCGTCGGGGTTCTTGGCGCCCACGGGGAGCGTGAACGAGTCGGCGAGGAACCCGAACATGCCGTCCGTCCCGGGGACCGGGAAGTAGGTGAAGTCCGTGCCGGCCGTCTTGCCGGCCTCCTCGAACGCCGCCACGGCCCAGTCGCCCATGACGTTGAACGCGGCGTCGCCGTCCATGACGAGCTGGGTGGCCTCGGGCCAGTCCAGGCCGTCGCGGTCGGTGTTGGTGTAGCTCATGAGCTTCTGGAAGTCCTCGAGAGCGGCCGTGACCTCGGGGCTCTTCCAGTCGGTCGTGCCGTCCCAGAGCCCGTTGTAGGCCTCGGCGCCGAGGTCGGCCATGAGGACCGTCTCGAGCAGGTTGACCTGGGTCCACGTCTGGCCGACCGAGAGGGCGGTCTTGCCCGTGGCCTGGACCGCGTCGAGAGCCGCGAACCAGTCGTCGAGGGTCGCGTAGGTCGCCGCGGGGTCGAGGCCCGCCTCGGTCAGGACCGCGGGGTTGGCCCAGACCATGTTCGAGCGGTGGATGTTGGAGGGCATCGAGTAGATCTTGCCGTCGACCGTGAGGAGGTCGATGAGGTCCTGCGGGAAGACGTCCGTGACCCCGAACTCGTCGTAGAGGTCGGAGATGTCCTCGATCTGGGCGGCGTCGATGTAGTCCGTGAGCTCGGCGCCCGCGTGGGCCTGGAAGGTGTCCGGCGGGTCGTTGGCCTGGAGCCGGGTCTGGAGCAGGTCCTTGGCGGCCGATCCGGCGCCACCGGCGACCGCGCCGTTCACGAACGTGTAGTCGGGGTGCTGCTCGTCGAAGACCGAGACGAGGGCGTCGAGGCCGGCCTTCTCGGAGCCGGCGGCCCACCAGGTGAAGACCTCGACGTCGCCGCCTGAGCCACCCCCCGTGCCGCCCGAGGTGGAATCGCTACCAGAGTCGCCGCTGCAAGCCGCGAGGGCCAGGAGGGCTGCGGTGCCCACCAGTGCCCCGGCGACGCGTAATCCGTTACGCATGGGGTCCTACTTTCGTCGTTGACAGCGCTGTCAGGAACAGGTCGAACGTAAGACCGTGCACCGGGATCTGTCAAAGAGCTGCGCCGAATCGTTACCTCGAGGAGACCTGGGCAGGGCTCGAAGAGGACGACGACGACAAAGCGACCGACCCGGCAGGGTCGGCAGGCCCGGCCGGGTCGGTCAGGACCGAGCGAGACCCGGCCCGTCGGGTCACCGCCCTGCCGGGACCTCCATCGCTGCCTGGCGCGGCGCGATCTCCCCGGACCCCCGGGGGATCAGGGCGGTCGGGACGACCCGCAGCCGCGGGGCCCCTCCGGGCGACTCGATGCGGTCGACGGCGAGCCGCGCGGCCTCCTGGCCCATCACGGAGATCTCGTAGCCCACGACGGTCACGTCGAGGACGTCCGCGAGCTCGAAGTCGTCGAACCCGACGAGGGCGACGTCGCGGCGCGTGCCGTGACCGGTGCGCAGCGCCCGGAGCGCACCCTGGGTGATCTTGTTGTTGGCCGTGAGGATCGCGGTGGGCGGCTCGTCGAGGGCGAGGAGTCCCTGGACCGCCTCGCGGGCGGTCGCGGCGTCGTGCAGCCCGTCGCGCACGTAGCGCTCGGGGTCCTCGATCCCGGCTTCGCGCAGCGCGGCGACGAAGCCCTCGTGCCGTTCGCGGAACGTCCACAGGCGGGACAGGTCGCCGGCGAGCGCGATCCGGCGGTGCCCCTGCGCGAGCAGGTGCCGGGTCGCTGCGGCCGCGCCGGCGCGGTTGTCGAGCACGACGGTGTCGGCCTCGATCCCGCTCGGCGGGCGGTCGAGGAAGACGACGGGTACTCCGGAGGCGAGCTCGGCGTGCAGGTAGGAGTGGTCCGTCGCCGTGGGGGCGATGAACAGGGCGGCGACGCGGCGTTCGATCAGCGCGTCGATGAGCTCACGCTCCTGGTCCGCGTCCTCGTCGGAGCTCGTGGTGATGAGCTGGAGCCCGTGCTTGCGCAGCTCG
Source organism: Oerskovia sp. NPDC057915 (assembly GCF_042887685.1). Classification (NCBI taxonomy): domain Bacteria; kingdom Bacillati; phylum Actinomycetota; class Actinomycetes; order Micrococcales; family Cellulomonadaceae; genus Oerskovia; species Oerskovia sp. NPDC057915. The sequence goes on from NZ_JBHVOS010000005.1 coordinate 169,913, forward strand.
CGCTCGATCCCGCCCGCGAGGTCGGAGTAGAAGGGGTTGGCGATGTCCCCGGTCACGAACCCGACGAGCCGGGAGCCTCCGCCGCGCGCGAGGTCCGCTGCGACCGCGTTGCGTCGAAACCCGAGTGCGTCGGCGGCCGTGCGCACCTTGAGGCGGGTCGCCTCGGCGACGCTGGGTTCGTCGTTGAGCACGCGGGACGCCGTCTTGAGGCTGACTCCCGCGGCCTCGGCCACTGCGGCGAGGGTCGGGCGACCTCCGCCGCGCGCGGCGCGGCCTCCTGCGGCCATGTGCACCCACCCCCGCACGGTTCGACTGGCGGGGATTCTTCCACACCCCCGGTTGGCTCCGCCCCGACGTGTCACGACCGACGCGGTTCGGGCGGTCAGGACCGTCCGGCGCTTCCTGGGGCGAGTAGACCCGAATCTGACAGCGCTGTCAAGCATCCGGTGGACCGACCCCTCCCCGCATCGCCGTGAGACCGCGTCCACGCCCCGCGCCGCGTGGGCGACGGACCGATTCGTGCCCTTCCGGCGCTCTCCGCTAGCCTTCGATCGCCCTGTCGGTCCAGGACGCCGCCGGCGGGTTGCACGCAGGCGACCAGAGCAGCAGGAGGCGTGATGGGTCGCACCGCCCCGGGGTGGTACCCCGACCCCTCCGCAGCCGGTACGGAACGGTGGTTCGACGGCGACCGCTGGTCCCAGCACACCCGCCCCACGGTCCTGCCCGCCAGCACGCAGCGCCTCCCCCTCGGCGTCGGGACGCTCGGGGACGACGCCCTCCGCCCGCCGAGGCCGTCGGGTGAAAAGCCCCCCGGCACCCCCTTCGCGGAGGTCCGTCCGGACGTCGAGGAGCAGCCCGCGTCGTACGCGCCGGTCTCGACCGTGCGGGCTCTGCCCCCGATCCCGCCCCCGCCGGGACCGCTCCCTCCAGGACCCGTCACGCAGTCCCCGGCACCCACGGGCCCGACGACGTCGCGCGCGTCGGCGCGTCGCGACACCTCGGCGCGTCGGCCGGCCTCCCGGCAAGGGCTGCTGTCCGGGCCTGCGCTCTGGGCGGGCTGTGCCGTGCTCGTCGTCGCGCTCGCCGGGAGCGGCGTGGCCCTCGCCCAGAAGGGCGGCTCGGACAGGCCACCGGCCCCCGTGAGCTCCAAGTCGACGACCGCCCCGCCCCCCGTCGAGGAGCCCGCTGAGGACCGGACCCCGGACTATCTCGAGGTGGCCAACTCGGCAGTCCTCGCGGTGCCGACCCTCGACGTCGACGAGGTCGTGGCCGCAGCTCCCTCCCAGTCGGCGCTCGCGACGGTCGCGCTGCTCGAGGTCGGCGACCGGGACGTCTCCGCGGCGTTCTCCGTCGAGGCGTTCGGGGCACGTTTCGCGGACACCGACGGCAACGGGTGCGACACCCGCAACGACGCGCTCGCCCGGTCGCTCACCGGGACCTCGTTCAAGCCGGGGACGAACGACTGCGTCGTCCTGACGGGCCTGCTCGCCGACCCCTACGGCGGCGCCGAGATCGCTTTCGAGCGTGGTCCGCTCTCCTCGGAGAAGGTCCAGGTGGACCACGTGGTCGCCCTGACCGACGCGTGGCACAAGGGTGCGCGGGCGTGGGACGCGGCACGGCGCGAGGCCTTCGCGAACGACCCGCTCAACGTCCTCGTCGTCGACGGCGCCCTCAACCAGCAGAAGGGCGACGGGGACGCGTCGGCCTGGCTCCCCCCGAACGAGGCGTACCGCTGCGCGTACGTCGCACGCCAGGTGGGCGTCAAGTACACCTACGGGCTGCGCGTGACCAGCAGCGAGAAGGCAGCCCTCGTCGCCGTCCTCTCGACGTGCCCGGGCGAGCCCCTGCCGACCGGCAGCGCGCTCCCTCCGCCTCGCGACCCCGTCGCCCCTCCGGTCGAGAGGCCGCGGCCACGCCCGACGCAGGCCCCGACGCCCGAGGCACCCCCGGTCGCCGAGCCCCTGCCCGCCCCGGAGCCCTCGACGCCCGCCCCTGCGCCGTCGCCGAGCACCAGCACGACCCCGATCCCCGAGGACTGCAAGATCAAGGGCCTCTACGTGCGCCAGATCGACGGCGCGACCAACGTCTACTACGTGCGGGGAGAGGAGTGGAACTTCCGGGAGGTCAAGGCCGACGTGTGCTTCGAGAGCCGCAAGGACGCGGAGGCGGCAGGCTTCAAGCGGGCGTGGTGGTGACGACGCCCGTCGCGCGCCCCCGGTGTGACGCGCGGGGCTGAGAGACTGTGCGGGTGGACCCCGCTGACGCACCGTCGACCCGCGCCGAGTTCGAACCGTGGTTCGTCGACCGGTTCGCCGGGTACTGGTCGAGCCAGGGCCTGTCGCGCATCGAGGGCCGCATCGTGGGCCACCTGCTCATCAGCGACTCCCCCGGGGTGACCGCCGACGAGCTCATGGAGGCGACGGGGGCGAGCCGCGGGTCAGTGTCGACCTACACGCGCAGGCTCCTGGAGATCGGCTTCGTCCGCAGCTTTCGTCGCCCGGGCGACCGGACGCACTACTTCGTGATGGACGCGGACGTGTGGGGCGGGTTCCTCGACAACGAGCACGCGTACCTCGAGCGGCAGCGCGAGCTGTCGGACGTCGCACTGTCCTTCACCGACCCGAGCGGTCCGGCGCACGTGCGGCTGCGCAACATGCACGACTACATGGTCTGGCTGCTCGGCTTCTACGGCACGCTGCGCGACGAGTGGGCGCGCTACAAGGCCGTGCGCGACGTCGAGGCGGGTACCACCGGCACCCCGACCACGGCGCGCGCGGCCGACTGACCCTCACGCCCGAGCGGCACGCGCCTCCCGCGCGAGCGGGACGATCAGCGGCGCCCCCGTCTGCGGGTCAGGCACGACCTGGCACGCGAGCCCGAACACGTCCTCGACGAGGGCGGCCGTCATGACCTCGTGGGGGTCGCCCTGCCCGACGACGGCCCCGTCCTTCATGACGACCAGGTGGGTCGCGTAGCGCGCGGCCTGGTTGAGGTCGTGCAGCACGGCGACGACGGTCCTGCCCGCGGCCCGCAGGTCCTGGCAGAGCTCGAGGATCTCGATCTGGTGGGCGAGGTCGAGGAACGTCGTCGGCTCGTCGAGCAGGACGACGTCGGTGTCCTGGGCGAGCACCATCGCGAGCCACACCCGTTGGCGCTGCCCGCCCGAGAGGTCCGCGACGGGGCGGTCGGCGAGCGCCGTCACCCCCGTGGTGTCGAGCGCGTCGGCCACGACCCGCTCGTCGTCGGGGTGCCACTGGCGCAGGAGCGAGTGGTACGGGTAGCGGCCGCGTGCGACGAGGTCGCACACGCGCAGCGAGTCGGGGGCCACGGGGCTCTGCGGCAGGAGCGCGAGGCGCCGGGCGAGCTCCTTGCTGCGGTAGGACCGCACGTCCCGGCCCGCGAGGGTCGCGGTCCCCGCGAGCGGCACGAGGGTCCGGGACAAGGCCTTGAGCAGCGTGGACTTGCCGCACCCGTTGGGGCCGATCACGGCCGTCAGCTCGCCGTCGGGCAGGACGATGTCCAGGCCCTCGACGACCACGCGGCCGTCGTAGGCGAGCGTGAGACCGTGGGCGGCGAGCCCGCCCTCGGCGGGTCGCGCGGGCGTGGTGGTGCGGTCCGTCATCAGAGCCGGCCCTTCTTCCGTTCGTCGAGCAGGAGGTAGCCGAGGTACGCGCCGCCGATGGCCCCGGTGAGCACGCCCACGGGCAGGCCGTCTGCCCACGGCGCCTGCTGGACCACGAGGTCGGCGACGACCATGACGAGCGCCCCGGTGAGCGCGCTCGACACGATCCCCGCACCCGAGGAGCCCGTGAGCCGGCGTGCGATCTGCGGGGCGGTGAGCGCCACGAACGCGATCGGTCCGGCGACGCTCACGGCCCCGGCCGCGGCGACCACGGAGACGACGACGGCGCTCACCCGCGTCGGACGGGTGCGGGCCCCGAGCGAGTCGGCGAGCTCGTCGCCCATCTCGACGAGCCGCAGGCGCGGCGCGAGGGCCAGCCCGGACGGGACGACCACCAGGAGCACGAGGCCGATCGTCCGGGCGTGCTCCCAGGAGACGGCCGCGATCGACCCCGTGAGGTAGGCCGTGAGCTGCATGCCGTGGTCGCGCAGCACCGTCGAGACGACGTACTGGGTCACCGCCCCGGCCATCGCGGCGATGCCGATCCCCGCGATGACGAGACGGCTGGGCGAGGAGAACCCCCGCCCCGTCGCGACGAAGACGAGGGCCATGGCGAGCGCCGCACCGCCCACGGCCCCCACGGGGACCGGCACGACGCCGGGCCACAGCAGGCTCGTGAGGACGACACCCGCACCCGCCCCGGCGCCCAGACCGATCACGTCGGGACTGCCGAGAGGGTTGCGGGTGACGGTCTGGAAGAGCGCACCGGAGATCCCCAGGGCTGCGCCCGAGCCGATCGCGACCACGAGCCGCGGCCCGCGCAGGCGGTCGAGCACGAACCCGGTCTTGCCGCCGGGGTTCTCCAGCAGGGCCCCGGGCAGCTCGGCGAGCGGGATTCCGAGGCGTCCCATCGAGAGCGTCGCGACGGCGGTCGCGAGGATCGCCGCGAGCAGCACCAGGCTCCACACGGCGGCCCGGACGCTCACGGGCAGCGCGACCCAGCGCCCGACGCGCACGAGCGGACGAGCCGGCCGCCGGACCCGACCGGGGAGCTGCGGGCGCCCTGCGCCGGGTCGCGGCGCACGGCGGAGCAGGGTGGGTGCGCTCACGACTCGGCACGCATCCGGCGAACGGCCAGCAGGAGGAACGGGGCGCCGACGAACGCCGTGACGACGCCCACCGCGATCTCCTGCGGGCGCGCGACGACGCGTCCGACGACGTCGGCCGCGACGAGGAGCACGCCTCCCAGGACCAGCGAGTACGGCAGGGTCCAGCGGTGGTCGCTCCCGACGAGGCTGCGCACCACGTGCGGCACGGCGAGGCCCACGAACGCCACGGGTCCCACGGCAGCGGTCGCGGCCGAGGCGAGCACGGTCGCGGCGCCGATCCCGCCGGCACGGACCCAGCCGGTCCGCGTGCCGAGCGCGACCGCCGTGCTCTCGCCCAGCGCGAGCGCGTTCAGACCCGAGGCGAGCGCAGCGGCCGCGACCAGGCCCACGACGACGAACGGCAGGATCTCCCCGACGGCCGACAGGTCCCGACCGGCGAGCGACCCGACGACCCAGTACCGGTAGCCGTCGAAGACCTGCGGCCTGGTGAGGGTCACCGCCTGGATGTACGCCCCCAGGAGCGCGGTCACCACGGCCCCGGCGAGGACGAGCGGGACCACGCTGCCCCCCGAGCGGTGGCCGCCGACCAGGTAGACGACGAGGACCGCGAGCAGCCCGCCGGGGAGCGCCGTCCACACCGCGGCCGACCCAGCGGACAGCCCCAGGAAGCCTGTCGCGGTCACGATGCTCGCGGCCGCGCCGACGTTGACACCCAGCAGCCCGGGCTCTCCGAGCGGGTTGCGCGTGATGCCCTGGATGATCACTCCCGACACCGCGAGGGCGCCGCCGACCACGAGGCCGAGCACGGTCCGCGGGATCCGGCTCTCGACCACGGTCTGCACGTGCGCGTCCGCGTGCCCCTGGAGCGCCGCGACCACCTCGGAGACCGGCGTCGGCCTGCTGCCTGCCGCGAGGCTGACCAGGCTCACGACGACCAGGAGGAGCACGCACCCGACGAGGCCGAGCGCCCGGGCGGGGACGCGCCGTCGGGCACCACGACGCGCCCGGAGGCCCGCCCCGCGGGGCGGCGCCTCCGGACGCGCGGGAGCGGTCGTGCTACTGGACACTCTTCGCGATGGCCGCGTCGATCATGGGCACGTAGCGGTCGAGCGCCCACGGCACCGTCAGCGGGTTGATGATCGAGGACCCCGTGACGAACGGCTGGTCGGAGCTCGTGACGAGCGCACCCTTGGCGATCGCGGGGATCGCGGCGTACAGGGGCTGGGCCTCGATCTCCTGGCGCGTCTGCTCGTCGGAGTAGAACGTGAAGAGCAGGTCGCTGCCCGCGAGCTTGTCGGCGTTCTCCAGGCCGATCAGGGCCGAGTCGGTGCCCTCGGTCTCGTCGAAGGTCTCGGCGACGGGGTCGACCGTCAGGCCCAGTCCACGGACCATGGCGACGCGCTGCTCGTCGGGCAGGAACACGCCCAGGGTGCCGGGGCCGGTCGTGTACACGTAGGAGAAGGTGACGTCGGCGTACTCGGGGTGCGCCTCCTTCGAGGCCGCGAACTGGCCCTCGATCTCGTCGACGAGCCCCTGGGCCTCGTCGGGCCGGCCGAGCGCCGTCGCGATCGTCTCGATCTGCTCGTCCCAGTTGATGCTCCACGGCAGGTCCGGGTAGGCGACCGTGGGGGCGATGTCGGTGAGGATGTCGAACTGCTCCTGCGTGATCCCGGACCACGGGGCGAGGATGAGGTCCGGCTCGAGCTCGAGGATCGCCTCGACGTCGATCTCGGTGCCGCCCGTGAACTGGACGGGCAGCTCCTCACCCTCGGCCTCGAGAGCCTCGTGGATCCACGGGAGGTAGCCGGTGTCGTCGCTGCCCCACGGGTACTCCTCGATCCCGACGGGCGTGACGCCGAGCGCGATGGCCGTCTCGGCCGAGCCCATGCCGAGGGTCACGACGCGCTCGGGGGTCTTCTCGATCACGGCCTCGCCGAGCGCGCTGTCGATCGTGACGGGGAAGGCGCCGTCGGCCGCGGGCGTCGCGGCGTCGGAGCCGGCGCCCGCGTCGGTCGAGGAACCGCAGGCCGTGAGGGCCAGGGCACCGGCGACCAGGGTCGCGGCGAGGGCCGTGCGACGGGCTCGCAGGCGGGACGTTCCGGGCATGGGAGGGCCTTTCGTGGGGTCGGCAGCGGGACCCATCCGGGGGCTCACCACAACCGGAGCCACTCCGACTGAGTGTTGCCTTACCTTACTTCATCTTTCAAACGGATTGAAAGTTGCGGGTGACCGAGGCTGCGCAAATTGCCTTGCCCGCGGGGTACGCGGTCCGATGCACTGACCCGATGGACCCCGCCGCGAGAGACCTCTTCCCCGACTTCACCGTGGTCGAGCGCCTGGACACCTCGCGCGAGGTCCTGGACCACGCGGGCATCGTCCTGTCCCAGGGCCGACACTCCTGGTACAGCGGCCACTACCACCAAGAGAGCTTCGCGGGCCGCGCCCGCTACCTCTTCGCCGACTCCCCCACCTACCGGGGCGTCCCGACGGACAAGCTCGTGATCGGCAACTTCTGCCAGTTCGCGTCCGGGACCACGTTCCTGCTGGGCGGCAACCAGGGGCACGACATGGCCGCCGTGACGCCGTACGGCTTCAACTTCGTCGAGGGCGCGACCGACGCGTGGAAGCCCGTCGGCGACACGGTCGTCGGGCACGAGGTCTGGTGCGGGTACGAGTCGACGATCCTGGGCGGGGTGCGCATCGGCGTCGGCGCGATCATCGGGGCACGCGCCGTCGTCGCGAAGGACGTGGCGCCGTTCTCGGTGGTCGTGGGCGACGGGCGCGTGGTGCGCCACCGGTTCGACCCGGTGCGGCGCAAGCTGCTCTGGCGCGCCCGGTGGTGGACCTGGGACGACGAGCACGTCCGCGAGGCGCTCCCGCTCCTCCAGGGTGGGGACGTCGAGGCGCTCGCCAGATCGGTGGGCATCACGCCCGACGACGTCGCGCACGACCCGGACCCGGCCGACCTCACGGGAGCGCAGGCCGCCCTGCCGTCCGGGCACGAAGGCAGCACCGCCTGAGGGCGGGCCGCCGGGACGCACGAACGGGCCGCCCCGCCCCTCGACGTCGGTCGAGGGACGGGGCGGCCCGGGTGGTCGCGGCGCGCTCCGCGCACCGGGGTGCCGCCGGGCGGTGATCACCCGGCCGAGGGTCAGCGGTCGGCCCAGGCCTCCGGGTATCCGGGCAGGTCCTCGCCGCCGAACTTCGCGTAGTGCAGCGAGGGCATGTCCTTGTTGGCCTCGAGGTACGTGTCGAGGTCGTCCTCGGTGATGGGCGACTGCGGCAGGACCCACTCGGCCGGGACCTGCTCGCCGTTCCAGATCTTCTGGGCCGCGAGCACAGGCGTACGCCACTGGAACGTCGAGTAGACCGTGCCGAGGGCCGTCATGTCGGTGTCCTTCCACTTGCGCAGGAAGCTCAGCTCGTCCTCACCCATGAACACGGGGTAGGGCTTGCCGGCGTCCTCGAACGCCTCGACCGCCGCGACCGCGCCGTCACCCGCGTCCATCCAGATGCCGTCCACGTCACCGCGCTGCAGGTACTGCGTCACGATGTCCTTGATCTTCGCGCCGTCACCACCGGTGAACTCCTGGCCCACGACCTCGATCTCGCTCTCGGAGAAGATCTTGTCCGCCGCGGCCCAGCGGTTCTCCAGCACGTCGACCCCCGGGAGCACCCGCAGCGCGAGGACCTTCGAGCCGGGCTCGAGGTTCTCGACGAGGAACTCCGCACCGTCGGCGCCGTAGGCGTAGCCGCCGATCGGGTGGATGTACGTCACCATGCAGTCCGTGTTGACGCCGCGGTCGAACACGATGACGGGCTTGCCCGACGCGCACGCCGCCTCGACCGCAGGGGTCAAGGTCGCCGTGGTCGAGGGCGAGATGATGATCGCGTCGCAGTCACCGGCCTCCACGAACGCCTGGATGTCGGTGATCTGCTTGTTGTCGTCGTCCGCGGCGTCCGAGACGCGGAACTCCGAGATGTCGCCCGAGGCCTTGAGGACCTCGACCTGCTGCTGCATCGTGATGAACGCGGTCACGCGCCACGGGTTGGACAGCGACGCGTTGGAGAAGCAGAGCTTCTTGCCGCCCTCCTTCGTGTACTGCGCGGTGTCCACGTACTCGGGGTCGATCGCCTGCAGCCACGGCTGGCCCGCAGGTCCCTCGGGCACCGCGGTGCGCTGCGCGAGCTGGCGGTCGTAGTCGGCCTGCACGAACCACTGGCTGTTCGCACCGGACTCGTTCGACTCCTCTTCCGAGGCGGTGGCCCCTCCGGCGGCGGGGGCGTCGGGCACGTCGGTGCTGCACGCAGCGGTGAACAGCAGTGCCGCGGTCACGGCCCCTGCCATGAGAACTCGGGAAGAACGCATTTCCTGCTCCTGATGATCGAGACGTCGTCGTCTGATGGATGCGCTGGACGGTGATGCTGGTGGTGCTGGTGGTGACGGCAGCGGCGGACCGCCCGGCAGGAAACGGGCACGCCGCGTCGAACGGGGTGTTCGAGGGTGTTCGGCCTCTCGGGCGGTCTCGGCACCGAGCCGTCCGGGAGGAGGGCGCAGGACCTGCCGTCAGGACCTGCGGGAGCGGGCCTGCGGGTATCGGCCTGGGGGGTGGGTCTAGACCTTCGAGGCCTTCGCGGGACGCCCCGGGACGGGGGTGCCGAGGAGCGACAGGAGCTGAGCCCTGATCCGGAGCTCGCTCTCCGGTGCACAGGACTGCGGCCGGAACAGCGAGATCTGCTTGGTGCCCTCCATCGCGGAGAACATCACGCTGACCGCGCTGTCCACGTCGTCGCACTCGAGCTCCCCGGCCCCGACCGCCCGGTGGGTCAGGCCCAGGAAGTACCGTTCCGCCTCGTCCAGGAATCCTGCCCAGCTTGCCCGGACGTCCTGGTCGTAGAGCGCCTGCGCGACGATCTCCATCGTGAAGACCCGGTTCGCGTCGTCGAGCAGACAGCTGCGGACCGAGTACGCCACAGCGGCCTCGACCTTCGCGAACGCGCCGGTCGACTGCTCCGTCGCGCCGGTGATCGCCTCTCGCCACTGGCGGTAGTAGACCCCGCACGCTGCGAGCACGACCTCCTTCTTCGAGGAGTAGTGCCAGTACAGGCTGCCCTTGGTCACCCCGGCGCCTGCCGCGATCGCGTCCATGTTGACCCCGGCGATGCCTCGCGTCGAGAACAGCGTGAACGCTGCGAGCGCGAGCTCGTCGGGCTTGGCAACAGTGGGCGAGGACGTCGGCATGACGCCACCCTACCTCCTTCCATACTCACTGGTACTGCCGTGATCGACACCGGGCGGTCCGGTCGTGCGCCTGCCGACGCACGACCGGGATCAGGCGAACGCGGGCACGCGCTCGGTGAAGCCGGCCGCGGCGACCTCCTTCCGCAGCCAGGACAGCGAGTCGGCGAGCATCGGACCCCCCTGGCCCTCGCACTCGATGCTGAGCACGCCGTCGAACCCGCGGGCGTTGAGCCTCGCGAGGATCTGCCGGATGTTCTCGGCGTTCACGCCGTCCCCGGCGGCCACGTGGCTGATGGCGATACCCGTCGCCCCACCACGCACGGAGTCTGCGAGCGACTGCGAGACGTCCTTGATGTGCACGTGGTCGATCTTGTCGAGGAAGCGGTCGGCGAACTCGACCGGGTCGTTGCCCGCGATGAAGGTGTTCCCCGTGTCGAGGTTGAGGCGCAGCCACGGGGAGTCCCCGCAGAACGCGAGCATCTCGGCGAGCCAGTCGGGCCTGGTCGTGAAGTAGCCGTGGACCTCGATGGTCACGACGACCTCGTGGGCCTCGGCGACGCGGATGATCTCGCCGTAGCTCCGCTTCATGAGGTCGAGGGCCTCGCGATCCTCGAGCCCCTCGGGCTTGTGGAGGCCGTCGGTCGTGGCTACCCGGGGCGAGCCGGCGAGGGCCGCCCAGGCGATGGCCTTCTGGACGTAGGGCACGCCGACCGTGAGCCCGTCCCGCCCCGAGAGCGGGTAGGCGGCGTCGATCTGCGAGAACTCGACCCCGTAGGTCGCCATCTTCTTCCGGAGGAGCGCCGGGTCCTCGAGGAGCGAGACGTGCGGGAAGTAGCCGAGCCCGTGGATCCAGCAGGCGCCCTCGATCACGCCCGGCTCGATGTAGTGGACGTCGTTCTCCTGCGCCCAGGCCAGGGCCTGCTCGAACGACTTGTGGCTGGAGTTGAAGGCGTCGGTGTGGAAACCGATCCCGATCTGCGACATGAGACTCCTTCGTCTGGGTAGGAACGTACTGACCGGTGCAGGGTGCTCTTCGGGGAATCTGCGGCCTCAGCGTTCAGATCCCGTAGCGAGACGCGGCCCCGTGAGCCACCACCATACTGACCAGTATTGCAATGTGGTGACGCTGACACTAGCATCACGATCACGTTCTGACGACCATCAATCAGAAGTCGCCAGGTCGCTGGACGAACGGATCGCAGGGGCCCGACGCAACGAAGCGGACACGAGGGAGCACGGATGAGAACGCGAAGAGGGGCCGCACTGGCGGCCTGCCTGGCACTGTCCACAGGACTCGCAGGCGTACTGACAGCACCAGCCATCGCCCACGAAGGGCACGAGCACCCGGAGGCGCCGGAGTTCCGGGCGCTGATCTTCTCGGAGACGGCCGGGTTCGTGCACGACTCGGTCCCCGAGGCCAAGGCCATGTGGGACGAGCTCGCGACGGAGAACGGGTTCGAGGTCGTCCAGGCGACGGACTCGGCGCTCTTCACCGACGAGGGGCTCGCGGACTTCGACGTGATCGTCCTGGCCCAGGCGTCCGGTGACGTCTGGGACGCGGCCGAGGAGAGGGCTTTCGAGAAGTACGTGCGCGGGGGTGGCGGCGTCGTCGCCATGCACAACCCGCTCGACATGGAACCGGGCTTCCCCTTCTACCGCTCGCTCATCGGCACCGAGTTCACCGCGCACTCCGCCGCGGGCACGAAGGGAGAGATGGCGGTCGTCGACCACGAGCACCCCTCGACCGCGGACCTGCCCGAGCGCTGGGAGCGCAACGAGGAGTGGTACGGCTTCACCAAGTCGGTGCGTGGCGACAAGCACGTGCTGGCCCAGCTCGACCCGACGAGCGTCCCGACGTCGACCCCCGGACGCATGGTCGACCATCCGGTCACGTGGTGCGCGGACTACGAGGGCGGCCGGACCTGGGTCACCTCGATCGGGCACGCCAAGTCCTCCTACGGAGAGCCGAACGTCCGCAAGCACGCGCTGGGCGGCATCCGCTACGCGGCGGGCGTCGAGGAGGGTGACTGCGGCGGCACCGTGTGGGACGACTTCGACAAGGTGCCGCTCGACACCAACACCTCGGCCCCCTGGGGCATCGCGGTCGCGGGCGACGGTCGGGTCTTCTTCACCGAGCTCGTCCGCGGTCAGGTCAGGATCTACGACCCGGCGCTGCAGAGCACCGTGACGGCCGCGACCATCCCCGTGTACGGGGGCGGTGAGGACGGCATGCTGGGCCTCGCGCTCGACCCGCAGTTCGCGCAGAACAACTGGGTCTACCTGTACTACTCCCCCCGGGACGGAGGCTCGGTCAACCGGCTCTCCCGGTTCACCATGGACGGCAACACCATGCAGCTCGACACCGAGGTCGTGATGCTGGAGGTCCCCGCCGGCCGTGACGACAAGGAGATCGGCCACACCGGCGGCACGCTGCGCTTCGACGGCCAGGGCAACCTGTGGCTGTCCGTCGGCGACGACGTCGTGCCGTTCGAGTCCTCGGGCTACACCCCGATCGACGAGCGACCGGGCCGCGCGCACTTCGACGCCCAGGGCACCTCGGCCAACAGCAACGACCTGCGCGGCAAGCTCCTGCGCATCAGGCCCGAGCCCGACGGCACGTACTCGATCCCCGCGGGCAACCTGTTCCCCGAGGCCGAGGACGCCGCGGACAAGACCCGGCCCGAGATCTACGCGATGGGCTTCCGCAACCCGTTCCGCTTCTCGGTCGACGTCGACGGCACGGTCTACCTGGCCGACTACGGGCCCGACGCGGGCAGCGCCAACCCGAACCGTGGCCCCGCAGGCTACGTAGAGTGGCAGTCCATCAAGGCCCCGGGCAACTACGGCTGGCCGTACTGCCACGCGAACAACATCGCGTACAACGACTTCGACTTCGTGACGAGCACGTCCGGAGCGAAGTTCGACTGCGCCAACCCGGTCAACACGTCCCCGAACAACACCGGGCTGACCCAGCTCCCGCCGTCGATCCCCGCGGAGGTCTACTACTCCTACGGTGCGTCGGCGGAGTTCCCGCAGCTCGGCAGCGGTGCGGGTGCGCCCATGGCCGGACCGGTCTACCACTTCGACGACGCGCTCGACTCGGACCGCAAGTGGCCCGCGTACTTCAGCGGCACGCCGCTGTTCTTCGAGTGGGGCCGCAACTTCATCAAGGAGTTCCCGCTCGCCGCGGACGGCTCGCTGCTCGCGATCAACCCGGTGCTGTCGAACCAGCAGTTCCTCTCGCCGCTCGACCTGCAGTTCGGGCCCGACGGCGCGCTGTACCTCCTCGAGTGGGGTGGCGGTTTCGGTCGCGACAACCCGAACTCGGGCCTGTACCGCGTCGACTACGCCGCCGACGGCAGGGCGCCCACGGCCAAGGCCGCCGCGGACGTCACGACGGGGCTCGCCCCGCTGAGCGTGACCTTCTCGAGCGAGGGCACCGTCGACCGTGACGGCGACGAGCTCGACTTCGCGTGGGACTTCGGCGACGGCACCACCTCGACCGAGCAGGACCCGACCCACGTCTACACGACCAACGGCAACTTCGAGGCGCGCCTGACGGTCACGGAGCGCACCGGGTCTGCCAAGACGGGGACCGCCACGGTACCCATCGTCGTCGGGAACACGAGCCCGGTCGTGACGATCACGGCCCCGCCGAACGGCAGCTTCTTCCGCTGGAACGACGTCCTGCCGTGGAAGGTCGAGGTGACGGACGCCGAGGACGGCCAGATCGACTGCAAGGACGTCACGGTGCAGCCGGCCCTGGGGCACGACGAGCACGCGCACCCCACGCTGCCCGTCAACGCGTGCGAGGGCGAGGCGTCGACCATCCTCGACGAGGGACACCTCGAGGCGGACGCGTTCTGGGTCATCGACGCCCGCTACACCGACAAGGGCGGGGCCGCGGGCGTCCAGCCGATCACGACGAGCGCGACCAACGTCTACCGTCCGACGCGCTTCCAGGCGCACTACTGGGACGAGGTCAAGGGGGTCGCGGTCGAGAACAACGCGGCGGCCGAGCTCGGTCAGTACGTGGGCGACATCCAGGACGACGACTGGCTGCGCTACGAGGACATGAACTTCCAGGGGATCGACGCCGTGCGCTACCGCGTGTCGGCCGGTCCGGAGGGCGGCGGCCGGATCGAGATGCGCCTCGGCTCGCCGACCGGTCAGCTCGTGGCCACGACGCCCGTGAACAGCACGGGCGGATGGTTCACCTTCAAGGAGACGGACCCGACGCCGGTCACCGCCCCCGCAGGGACGCACGACGTCTACCTCGTCTTCCGCTCGAACCCGGGGGTCAACTGGTCGATGACGCTCGACGTCTTCGAGGCCGTCGGCTCCGGGGTCGGTGTCCCGCCCGAGGGCACGCCCCGCCAGGACACCTCGACCCAGGGGAGCTGGATCGGGAAGTACGGCACGGCGGGCTACGCGATTCCCCAGGTGGGCACGCAGCTCCCCCAGGGCGTCACGGTGGCTCCGGTGACGGGGACGCAGGCCTGGACGTGGGAGCAGAGCACGACCAAGCGGTCGGCGCTCCAGGTCCCGCCCGACGGCGCCGCGCGTCGTGCGTCGACCTGGTTCGGTGCCGGGGCGGCGGTCGACGTCACGGTTCCTGAGGGGTCGGTCTACGACATGTCGGTGTACGTCGACAGCCACGACATGGCCAGGACGCAGAACGTCCAGGTGCTGCGTGCCGACGGTTCGGTCCTGTACCCGGCGTTCTCGGTCTCGGACAACGCCGCAGGCGTGTGGCTCACGTACCGGATCGACTCCTCGGTCCGGGTCAAGGCCGACAAGGTGACCGGGCCGAATGCCGTGATCGGCGGCATCTTCCTCGACGTGCCCGACGTCGAGCAGCCCGCGCTCGCCGTCACGGCGACGGTCACCCCGAAGTGCGTCGCGGGGCGGGCGACGCTCACGGTCCGCGCGGTCAACGGTGAGGACGTCCCGGTGGACGTCGTCGTCGAGACCCCGCACGGTCACAAGACCTTCGCGGGAGTGGCGCCGGGCAGGTCGGCACAGCAGTCCTTCGCGACACGGGCCGCCGGCATCCCCGCGGGCGAGGTCACCGTGACCGCGACGGGCGACACAGGATCCGGTCCGATCACCACGGAGATCGTGACCGGCTACGAGGCGGCCGGATGCAGCTGACCGCCCTCGGGGCTCCTCGCACCTACCTCTCCTGAGGTGCTCGGAGCTCCTCACGAGCCCGGGGTCGGCGTCGTCCTTCTGTCGGACGGCGACGCCGGCTCCGGGCTCGACCCTGACGGGAAAAGCACGAAGGCCAGGAACCTTGCGGTTCCTGGCCTTCGTGTCTCTGTGCGCCCGGAGGGATTCGAACCCCCAACCTTCTGATCCGTAGTCAGATGCTCTATCCGTTGAGCTACGGGCGCCCGGCTGTTCGCGATTTCTCTTGAGCAGCCGTCGAGAAGACTACAACGAGATTCGCCGGATACTCAAACCGATACGGGCTGACCAGCCGCTTCGTGACGCACGACACCTACAGCGGCACGTCCCGGCCGAGCACGACGGTCCGCTCGCGGGGCAGGTCGAGCGTCTCGACGGGGTCGGGCACGATCCGGTAGAGGCCGAGGAAGAGCCGCTGGGACCAGCGGGGCATCCGTGACCGCGGGCTGGGTCGCGGTACGGACAGCGACACGAAGTAGGTCGCGGTCCCGAGGTCCACGCCGTGCATCACGTCGGGTGCGCCGCGCTGGACCTGGCCGAGGAGCCGCACGACCCGTGGTCGTTCCCGGAACCCGTAGGTCGCGACGATCTCGACGACGCCTTCGTCGCCGACGGCGGCGACCCGGTATCTTTCGGCGGCCGGGACGACGGGTCGGTCGGCCGTCGTCCAGCTCACGAGGAGGACGTGGCGCTGGAGCGCGTGGTTCTGCTCGACCATGGATCGCAGCGCGAGGGGCACGACGCCGCTGTGCCTGCTGAGGAAGATCGCGGTCCCTCGGGTCCTGGTCACGGAGCCGTGGGCCTCGAGGACGTCCTCGACGCGCTGGACGGTGGTCTCGAGCGCGAGCCGACCGCGCCCGACGTGCCGCTGGCCCGTCCACCAGGTCACCATGACGACGAAGACGAGGGCGCCGATCGTCAGGGGCAGCCATCCGCCCGAGCCGACCTTGGCGAGGTTGGCCGCGAGGAAGACGAGGACGACGACCAGGATCGCGCCGGCGACGACGAGGGGGCCGGTGGGGCGCCGTCGGGTCGTCCAGGTGTGGGCGAGGTAGACGACCGTGGTGATGGAGATGGTCAGCGTGACGGCGATGCCGTACGCGGACGCGAGCGCTGCGGAGGACCGGAACGTCAGCACGACGACGAGGACGGCCACGGCGAGGAGGGCGTTCACGGCGGGCAGGTAGATCTGCCGGCTGTTCACGGGCGACGTGTGGACGGTGCGCAGCGGGGGGAGCACGCCGAGGCGGCCGCTCTGGTGGACGACCGAGAAGGCCCCGGACACGACGGCCTGCGACGCGATGATGGTCGCGAGCGTCGCGAGGACCACGACGGGCATGGTCACGGGTGCGGGGACGAGCGAGAAGAACGGGTTGTCGGCGGCCTCGGGCGAGGCGATCAGGTGCCCGCCCTGTCCCAGGTAGCTCAGGGCGAGGGCTGGGAAGACGACGAACGTCCAGGCGCGGACGATCGGGCGCCTGCCGAAGTGCCCGAGGTCCGCGTAGAGGGCCTCGGCACCGGTGACGGCGAGGACCACGGCGCCGAGCGACAGGAACGCGGCCGCGGGGTGGTCGGCGAAGAAGAGCAGGACCCAGTGCGGGGAGACCGACACCAGGACCTCGGGCGTCTCGAGCACGCCCCGGACGCCGCAGGCCGCGATCGTGGCGAACCAGAGCAGCATGACCGGGCCGAAGAGTCTCCCGATCGCCCGGGTCCCGAACCTCTCGACGACGAACAGCCCCGCGAGGATCACCACGGCCAGGGGCACCACGAGCCGGGCGAGCGAGGGTTCGACGACCTCGAGCCCTTCGACGGCGGACAGGACGGAGATCGCGGGGGTGATGACGCCGTCCCCGAGGAACATCGCGGCCCCGAGCATCCCGAGGACCGTGAACACGACGGCCGTCCGGCGTCCGCCGTGCGCCCGGTCGAGGGTCCGCCGGAGCAGGCCGAGCAGGGCGAGGAGGCCGCCCTCGCCGTCGTTGTCGGCGCGCAGGAAGAGGCGGACGTAGAGGATGCTGACGACGAGGGTCAGGGTCCACAGGATCGTCGAGGTCATTCCGTAGACGAAGGTCCGGTCGGACTCGACCCCGGCGCCCCGGGCCGTCGCCACGACGGCCGTCGCGGCGTACAGGGGGCTGGTGCCGATGTCCCCGAAAACGACGCCCAGCGCTCCGACGAGGGCGACGGCCCCGGTCGTCCGCCCACCCGCAGCGCCGTCCGCAGTGCGTGAGATGGTGCCTCCTCGCCGCGCGTCGCAGGGAGCCCGCCGGCGGGCCCGGTCATCTCAGTGTCGTGCCGGTCCGCCTGGTCGGCCACACGATCACATCGGACGTCATACGTCCTGTAGTCTCGCATCCGCCGGCACGACCGCGCCGACGCACAGCCGGACCCCGCAGACGGAGGAACCCACCGTGAGACTCGCTCGGATCGCCACCCCCACCGGCCCTCGTCCCGTCGTCCAGGACGGCGACGTCTGGTCCGTGGTCACGGACCACCACGCCCCGGTCCTCGAGCGCACGGGCGAGACCCACCCCGTCGACGGCGCGCACCTCCTCGCCCCGTGCGAGCCACGTGTCGTGCTCGGCATGGCGCACAACAGCGGCCCGGCGGACCGCCTCGTCCCACCGCAGGCGTTCACCAAGTCGGCACGCACCGTGATCGGCCCGGGCGAGCCCGTGCGCCTCGACCCGGCCGCGGGCAAGGTCGTGGTCGAGGGCGAGCTCGCGATCGTCATCGGCCGCACGGCCCGCCACCTGACGCCCGAGCAGGTCCCCGGTGCGATCCTCGGCTGGACGGTGGGCAACGACGTCACGGCGTACGAGCAGAGCGCGCTCGACGACAAGTTCACGCAGTCCAAGAACGGCGACGGCTTCACGCCGCTCGGCCCGTGGATCGAGACGGACCTCGCGACGCCGGGCGACCTCGCGATCGACGTCCAGGTCGACGGCGCCACGCAGGCCGAGGCGTCGACGTCGGGTCTCGCGTGGGACGTCGTCGAACAGCTCGTCTACCTGACGTCGCACCTGACCCTCGGTCCGGGCGACGTGGTCCTCACGGGGTCGCCGAGCACGTCGGCGCACGTCCTGCCGGGCCAGACCTCCTCCATCACGATCGAGGGCGTCGGGACGCTCACGAACCCGATCGTCTGACCCGACCGCCGCCCGCCTGTCAGGACCAGCGCGGTCCGGGGCGGACGCTCGTCCTGACAGGTGTGCCGCCAGGCGCGCGGCCAGGAGGCGTGCGGCCGGGCCGTACGCCGCGAGGACGGCGACCGGTCCCCCCAGGGCATGACCCGCCGTCGGGCAGGTCCACACCGTGGCCGGACGCGGCGCACCCCGTCCCCGCCGAAGGATGGGAGCATGACGAACCTCGGCCCTGCCCCCTCGACCGGCTCGCCCCTCGTCGCCTCCGGGCTGACGAAGGTCTACGGCACCGACCACACCGCCACGCACGCCCTCGCGGGCGTCTCCCTCACGGTCTCGCCCGGCGAGTCCGTCGCCATCATGGGTCCCTCGGGCTCGGGCAAGACGACGCTCCTGCACTGCCTCGCGGGGATCCTCAAGCCCACGTCGGGCACGGTGTCCTGGCGTGGCGAGGACCTGACGACCCTGAGCGAGGGCCGTCGCACGGCCCTGCGCCGCCAGGACTTCGGCTTCGTGTTCCAGTCGGGCCAGCTCCTGCCCGAGCTCCCTGCGGTCGAGAACGCCGCCCTGCCCCTCATGCTCGCGGGCACGCCGCGCGCCGAGGCCACGCAGGTCGCGGCGGCCTGGCTGGCGCACCTGGGCCTGGCCGGCATGGAGCAGCGCCGGCCGGGCGAGCTCTCGGGCGGCCAGGCGCAGCGCGTCGCGATCGCGCGCGCCCTCGTCGGGTCGCCCGGCGTCGTGTTCGCCGACGAGCCCACGGGCGCGCTCGACCAGGGCACGGGGGCCGAGGTCCTGTCCGTCCTGACGTCCGCGGTCCAGGCGTCGGGTGCGGCGCTCGTGATCGTCACGCACGACGCGGGCGTGGCCCGCTACTGCTCGCGCACCGTCACGATGCGCGACGGCCGCATCTCGGGCGAGTTCCACGCGAACGCGCCCGCGCAGCAGCGGGCCCCGCAGGCCCAGGTGCCCGACGGCGCCACGAACGCCGCGATGGCCGCGCACCCCGCGAGCGGTACCCCCTCGGCACCGCACGACCCCACGCAGGGAGCGACCCGATGAAGGCCATCCTCGACCTGTGGTGGCTCCTTCGCCGCCGCAGCTCCGACAGCCGCGACCCCCAGGGGCTGACCAACGTCCTGGCGATCATCGCGTTCGCCGCGACGACCGCGATCCTGCTCGTCGTCGTCGGCGGCGTGGGTGCCTTCCTGGAGCGGGCGGGCGGGTTCGACGGCATGTCGGCCGGGGCCGAGGCAGGGGCGAGCTCGTACGACGGCCAGTACCCGATCTTCGCGGCCATCGCGTCCCTCCTGCTCCTCATCCCGCTCGTCACGCTGGGCGGGGCCGCGGCCCGCCTCGCCGTGGCCCGCCGTGACGCCCGGCTGGCGTCTCTGCGTCTGGCCGGGGCGACGACGGGGCAGGTCGCGACCCTCACGGTCCTCGACGCGGCCGCACAGGTCCTCGTGGGCGCCCTCCTGGGGCTCGTGGGCTACGCGGCCCTGCTGCCCCTGGTCGCGCAGCTGCGCTTCCAGGGCCGGACGTTCGAGCTCTCCGAGCTGTGGGTCGGCGTGCCCGCGCTGCTGCTCGCGGTCGTGGGCGTCGTGCTCGTTGCCCTGGTCTCGGCGGCCGTCTCGCTGCGCCGGGTCGCGATCACTCCCCTGGGCGTCGCGGCCCGCGTGACGCCGCCGGGCATGAAGGCCGTGCGGCTGGTCTCGATCGCGGTCGCCTTCGTCGCGATGCTCGTCGTCACGAACGTCTCGTTCGGCGGCGCGGGGGTCACGATCGCGGTCCTCACCCTCGTGCTCGTGGCCGGGTTCGCGACGCTCAACGTCGTCGGCCCGTTCGTGATCTGGGTCGTCGGTCGCCTGACCGCGCGAGCCGCGCGCAACGTCCCGACGCTCCTCGCGGGCCGCCGCATCGTCGACTCGCCCAAGACCGCGTGGCGCTCGGTCGGTGGCGTCGCCCTGGCGACGTTCATCGCCGGGATCACGAGCATCTTCGCGCTGTTCGACCCCGGCATGGGTGCCGACCCCGAAGAGGTCCAGTTCCTGGGCGACCTGGTCACGGGCGGCTTCCTCACCCTCGCGATCGCGGGGGTGCTGGCGGCGGTGTCGACGGGAGTCATGCAGGCCGGACGCGTGATCGACCAGCGCGGCGAGTACCGCGCACTGACGCTCGCGGGCACCGACCTCAAGACCCTCGACAAGGCGCGGTTCCGCGAGACCGTGATCCCCCTGGCCGCGAGCGTGGGCCTCGCGACCGTCGCGTCGCTCATGTTCATGGCGCCCGTCCTCGGTCTCAACGCGTTCGCGAACGCCGACGTGGTGCTGCAGTTCCTGGCGTGCGTCGCCGGGGCGTCGGCGCTCGTGCTGGCCGGGGCGGCCGCGTCGCGGTTCGTGGTGCGGTCGGCCATGGCCGCCTGACGCGCGCCACACGGCAGGCGAGCCCTGGCTCACGCCACGCCTACCGATGCCCGACGGCGGAGCTCACGTCCCGCCGTCGGGCACCGGTACGCGGGGGCTCCGTGAGCGCGGGCTCGCGCTGTGCGGACCGTGCGCAGGCACCGCGGATCGGGGCGGTTCACGCACAGCCGGCCCGGGGTGCGATGCACAGGGGGCCGCTCGGCGGCGGATGCACGGGCGGCCGCCCGGCGGCGTCGCCGCGCCGAGATCCCGGGCAACAGAAAAGGCCCCGGGCCTGACGCAGCCGGGACCTTCCTGAGCGGAGACGGAGGGATTTGAACCCTCGAACGGGTTGCCCCGTTACCACCTTAGCAGGGTGGCGCACTAGACCTGACTATGCGACGTCTCCATGCTCGGATGCTAGGCACCGAGCGTCGCAAGGCTACCTTCTCGGGGCGCTGCGGAGCAAAACAGGGGCGCGAGCGGCGCGTTCCCTGCCCTGCCGCCAAGTCCTCCCCACCCCAGGACGGCCAGAGCCGCCCTCCTCGCGGTGAGGAGGGCGGCCCGGGCCGTGTCACGGCAGCACGCTGACCGTGAGGGGTCAGCCGCGGACGCCCGCGGCGTCCTTGTCGAGGTCGTCCTCGGGCGAGGTCTCCGAGACGCCCACGGCCGCGTGCGGGTGACGCCGCTCGAGCGAGGCGCCCTCCACGTCGACGTCCGGCAGGATCTTGTCGAGCCAGCGCGGCAGCCACCAGGCCTTGTCCCCCGCGAGGTGCATGAGCGCGGGCACGACCATCATGCGGATCACGAACGCGTCGACCAGCACGCCGAACGCGAGCGCGAAACCGATCGGCCGGATCATCGCGCTGTGCGAGAAGATGAAGCCGCCGAACACCGCGATCATGATGATCGCCGCGGCCGTCACGACCGAGCGACCGGCCCTCACACCCTGCACGACCGCGATGCGCGCGGGAGCGCCGTGCGCGTACGCCTCACGCATGCCCGACCCGAGGAAGAGCATGTAGTCCATCGCAAGCCCGAACAGGATGCCCACCAGGATGGTCGGCAGGAAGTTCAGGATCGGGCCAGGGCTCTCGACGCCGAACACGCCGCCCAGCCAGCCCCACTGGTAGATCGCGACGACCCCGCCGAGCGCGGCGAAGTACGACAGGATGAACCCGAGCGTCGCGATGACCGGGACGAAGATCGACCGGAACACCAGCACCAGGATGATCAGCGACAGGCCGACCACGACCGCGAGGTAGACGGGCAGCGCGGACGCGAGCTTCTCAGAGATGTCGACGTTGCCGCTCGCCGAGCCCGCGACGCCGATCTCGTACGTCCCGTCGATCGGCGACATGTCGCGCAGCGTGTGCACGAGCTCCTCGGTCGACTCGCTCGTGGGACCCTCGGCGGGCACCACCTGGAACGCCGCGACCGAGCCGTCCTCGGACGTGCCGATGGGCGCGACCGCCACGACGTCGTCCTGGTCGAAGAGCGCCTGGGCGATCTCCACCTGGGCTGTCATGGACTCGGCCTCAGACCCCGCCTCGGCGGCGGGCAGGTCCGCGACGACGAGCAGCGTCCCGTTCTGCCCCTCGCCGAACTTCTCGGCCAGCGTCGAGTAGGCCTGGTACTGCGTCGAGTCGTGCGGCTCGGTCGAGCCGTCGGGCAGGTTGAGACGCAGGTCGAGCGCGGGCAGCGCGACGAGCAGCAGCGCCGCGATGCCGACGACGACACGGACGACGGCCCAGCCGGTCGACATGGGGCGGACCGCGGCGGGTGCCGGGGCGGCCTCCTGGGCACCCTGGGCCTCCTGGGTCGCGGCCACCGACGCGCCTGCCGTGCCCGCGAGGCGCGCACGCTCCTTCTTGCTGAGGATCCGCGCACCCACGAGACCGAGCAGCGCAGGCGTGAGCGTCACGGCGATGAGGACCGCGATCGCGATGCACGCCGCACCGACCGTGCCCATGAGCCCCAGGAAGGGGATGCCCGTGACGTTGAGGGCGAGCAGCGCGACGAGCACCGTCGTGCCCGCGAACACGACCGCGTTGCCCGACGTCCCGTTGGCCAGCGCGATCGACTCGTGCAGCTCGTCGCCCGCCTTGAGCTGACGACGGTGCCGGTTGACGATGAAGAGCGAGTAGTCGATCCCGACCGCCAGCCCGAGCATGAGCCCGAGCACGGGCGTCACGGACGCCATCTCGACGACCCCGGACAGGGACAGCGCACCGAGCGCACCGATGCCCACGCCGATCAGGGCCGTGAGGATCGGCAGGCCGGCACCGATGAGCGTGCCGAGCATGACGACGAGCACGACCGCGGCGACCAGCAGGCCGACGATCTCCCCCGCACCGATGATGCTCGGGGCGCCCATGGTCATGTCGGCCGAGAGGTTCACCTCGAGGTCCGCTGGGGCACCGTCGAAGACCGTGACGAGCGCGTCCTTGGTCTCCTGCGGGATCTCCATCTGCGGGTCCGCGAACGAGATCATGACGATCGCGGTCGTGCCGTCCTCGGAGACCATGCGGATCTCGGAGGCCATGTCGAGCAGCGTCGCGCCCTGCTCGAGCTGGGCGCTCTGCTCCTCGAGCTGGCTCGCACCGTCGTCGAGCACGGTCTGCTGCGTCTCGAGCGCGGCGAGCCCCTGGTCGATCGTCGCCTGCTGCGCGTCGAGCTGGGGCTGAGCCTGGGCGAGCATGCCCGCGGCCTCCGCCTGGGCCCGCGCCGCGTCGAGCTGGGCCTGACCGGCGTCCAGCTGGGCACGACCCGCGTCGAGCTGGGCCTGACCGGCCTCGAGCTGCGTGCGCCCGGCCTCGACCTGGGCGCGGCCGTCGTCGACCTGCTGCTGCTGCGCGGCGCGGTCCGCCTCGGTCACGAACGGGTCCATGACCGCCGTGACACCGTCGACGCTTGAGGCATCCGCGACGAGCGCCGCGATCTCGTCCTGCTGTGCCGTGGTCAGCTTCTCGCCGTCGGCCGACTGGACGACGACGGTCCCCGTCCCGCCCGACGCGTCGGGGAAGTCGCTCTGCAGGCGGTCGGTGACCTCCGCGGTGGGTGTCCCGGGGATCGAGAAGGTCGTCGCGAGGGTGCCGGCGCCCAGGGCGAACGCGACGCCCGCGGCGACGAGGATCGCGAGCCACGCGACGACCACCGTCTTCGCGCGTCGCGCCGACCAGCGGCCGACGCGGTAGAGAAATTCAGCCATGAGAGTCCTTCGGTTGCGCGCGAGTACGCGGATGGGTGGGTCAGCGGGTGCGGCGTGACGACGCGACCGGCTGGTGGCCGGTCCGGGTCGCGTCGAGGAGCCGTTCGAGCAGGTCGGTCCAGGCCTCACGCGTGGTGGGGTCGTCGACCGCACCCGTCACGTCGACCCAGCGGAGGTAGACGACGATCAGCCCGCTCATGAGCGAGCCGACGAGGAGCTCGACGTCGAACGGGTCGGCGTCGGGGTGGCTCGCGGCCAGCGCCACGGTGAGGCGCATGCTCACGTCGGCGAAGACCTTGATGAGGGTGTACGCGCGTCGGGGCGAGGGGCCACCCTCGTCGCCCAGCACACGGGTCAGGTACACCAGGGGGGTCACGAAGTCGGTCGAGCGCAGGGCGTCCGCGACCTCGTCGAACAGCGTGACGTCAGGCCTGTGCCCGACCTGGTGGTCGGGCACGCCCTGCTGGTCCGGCACGCCCTGCTGGTCGGACGCGATGGCGTCGAGCCGGTCGAGCGCCGCGCCGACGACCTCGCTGCAGACCTCGGTCACGACGTCGTCGAGCGACGCGAAGTGGTTGAACACCGTGCGCCGGGAGACGTCGGCGCGGTCCGCGAGCTCGTCGACCGAGAACCTCGTCCCGCCCGACTCCCCGATCAGGGCGGCGGCGGCGTCGACGATGGCCCGCCGGTGGCGGGCCTTGAGCGCAGCACGACGATCGACCGCAGGAAGGGACATGTCTCTACGCTAGGTGCATCGATGCACTCGGTGCAACAAACCTGGTCAGAGGCTGGGTCGGACCAGGTCCTATCGCTCGAACGTCCAGTTCTTGTCCGTCAGCATGCGGGCCACCGCGAGCCCGATCGCGAGCGCGACGATCACCAGCCCGGCCTCGACGGTCGACGCCAGGGCCTCGAGCGTGGCACCGCTGTTGAACTCGTAGACGGCCCGGTACGCCGTCACGCCCGGCACCATGATGACGACGGCGGGCACCGACATCGTGATGCGGGGCACCTTCATGGCGGGGGCGATGTAGGCCGCCAGGACACCGACGATGAGCGCGGTCGCCGCCGCAGCAGCCTGCGACGCGAAGCCCGCGTCGATGAGCTCGAGGCGCGCCACGTTCGCGACCATGCCGATCGACGCCGCGCCCACGGCCATCCTCCACGGGCTGTTGAACATCAACGCGAAGCCCAGCACCCCCGCGAAGCTCGCGAGCGCACGCAGCGCCACGAACAGCGTCTCGTCCAGGGCGGGCGGCGGGAGCCGGTCGGGCTGGAGCCCCGCGATCGCCGAGATCGCCCACACCGCCAGGGCCGCCGACGCCAGGATCATCAGGGCGTACGTCATACGTGCGATACCGGCCGAGAAGTCGAGCTTGGCGAGGTCGAGCGCCGCGGTCACCAGGGCGAACCCGGGGACGAGGAACAGGACCGCGGACACGTAGCCCGCCTCGTGGCCCCCCGCGACCCCCATCAGGTTCTCGAAGGCGAGCACGATCAGCAGGTAGGCCGACGCGGCCACGGTCGCCGCGAGCATCGTGGTGCCGAACTGGTTGATGCCCTTGTGCAGCATGGCCCGACGCACCATCTGGCCGAAGAACGCCCCGACGAACACGGCGCCGCACTCGATGACCCCGCCGTTGTTGAGGAACGCGAACGCCGCACAGGCGATCGCTGCCCACAGGGCGTTGAGGAACGCGCCGTAGAGCAGCGGCTTGGCGGCGATCCGTTCGAGCTCTGCGTCGACCTCCGCGGCCGTGACCTGCTCGGGCAGGTCGCCGACGTACGCCTCGAGCTCGGACAACCGGTCGGAGTTGATGCCGACGGCCCGGACCTCCGCCACCTCGGTGCGGAAGTTGCGGTCCCGGTACGACGTCGCGGTGATCTCCGTGAGCGTCACGTGCGCCGCCGTGCGGTCGAGCCCCAGCGCGCGACCCACACGCGTCATGTGGGACTTCACGCGGTAGCTGCCGGTCCCGGCCGAGAGTGCGAGGTGGCCGACCCTCAGGACGGTCCCCGACTGCCGCACCAGCTCGCTCGGCCCCAGGCCCGGTTCGTCGGTCGCGTCTGCTGTCACCCCGACATGATCGCCCGTCCGGCGCCCGCGTGCACCCAAGGCCCGGTGCGGTGAGACGGTCCGGTCCACGCTCCCCGACGGAGAGTCAGAATCCTCCCGAGGCGTCGAGAGGCCCCGGACCGCGCGGGTCCGGGGCCTCTCGGAAGGCGGAGGGCGAGGGATTCGAACCCCCGGTTGCTTGCGCAACAACGGTTTTCAAGACCGTCACATTAGGCCGCTCTGTCAGCCCTCCAGATTGCTCCGACGCACATTCTGGCACGCCCGAGCGGTCGGGCGCGCCGTGCGCCTCCCGACCGGGCACCACGATCACCGCACGACGACGGCGGGTCACCTGGGTGAGGTGACCCGCCGTCGTGCGGTGAGTCGTCGCGCGACGCACCCCGCAGGGTGGTCGCCGAGGGTCGGTTCAGGCAGCGCCCGAGCGGAGCTGACGCATCGCGAGCTGCACGAGCGAGATCAGCGTCTGCTTGGTCGCCGCACGCGAACGAGCGTCGGTGTAGAGCATCGGGACGTGGGCAGGGATCTGCAGGGCCTCGCGCACGTCCTCGAGCTTGTGCTTGGCCACGCCGTCGAAGCAGTTGACGCCCACCACGAACGGGATGCTGCGCGACTCGAAGTAGTCGATGGCAGGGAAGCACTGCTCCAGGCGATCGGTGTCGACGAGCACGACGGCACCGATCGCGCCGCGCACCAGGTCGTCCCACATGAAGAGGAAGCGGTCCTGGCCCGGGGTGCCGAACAGGTAGAGCCAGAGCGAGCCCGGCAGCTCGATGCGACCGAAGTCCATCGCGACCGTGGTGGTCATCTTGCGGTCGCTCACGCCACCCGCGTCGTCGACGCCCACCGAGTGCTCCGTCATCGCGGCCTCGGTGTTGAGCGGCTCGATGTCCGAGATGGAGCCGATGAAGGTCGTCTTGCCGACCGCGAACCCACCCGCGACGACGATCTTCACGACCGTCGGAGCGGTGCGCGTCGCCTGCGGGGCAGGGGCGGCCGCCGGAGCGACAGGCTGCGGTGCCGTCGTGGCCGGGCTCGCCTGAGGCGCGACCGGAGCCGTCTGGGGCTGGACCGGAGGCGTCTGGTGGACCGTCGGCGCCTGCTGCGTGGCGACGGGCGCGGGGCCCTGCGGTGCTGCAGCGGGCGCGCCACCGGGCTGGCCGCCCAGGACGCTCTGGCGCACCGGCGCTGCCGACGGCGAACCCGCGGACGGGGCCGTGGCAGCGGGAGCCGCGGCAGCGGCCGCCGGTGCTGCGACCGGTGCCCACGACGGACCGGCGGCAGGTGCCGACGCCCCGGGTGCGCCCGTGATCAGGGTGCCACCAGCAGCCTGCGGCTGGCCGGCAGCACCGTCAGAGGGTGGAAATGCCATTGAGAACACTCTCCAAGATGCTCAGGGACAGTCCCGAGTTGCTGCTGCCGTGGCCGGTGTGAACGTTGAGCGGGGTCGACGTGTGCACCGTGAGGTAGTTCTCCTCGGCGAGGTCGGCGACCAGGATGCGGGTGACGCCCAGGGGCATCCGCAGGAGCGCCGAGAGCTCGGCGATCGACACGTAGTTGTGCGCGGCGTGCTGGAGGATCGCACGCTTCTCAGGAGGCAGGCCGTAGCTGTTCACAGCACCCGGCATCACCTCGACCAGCGCCTCGAGCGGGAGGTCCGAGGTGGCCGAGCGGACACGTCCACCGGTCACCGCGTACGGACGCACCGTCGCGGCCTCGTACGAGTCCGAGCTGTGCGCTCCCAAGCTGCCAAAAGGTGCGTTCGTCATCGACCTGTCCTCATCCCACCGGGGCTCGTGTTGCTCCGTCAACGGGCAGGCTACCGCGCATCTCCGAGATGAGCTGAGGCGTCAACGTCGCCTCGGTGCGGGAGACGAGGAGCGCCATCTCGTAGCCGATCAGCCCGATGTCGCACGTCGACTCGGCGACGACGCCGAGGACCGACCCGTTCGAGACGTTCATGAGGAAGAGGAACCCGTTGTCCATCTCGACGATCGACTGGCGGACGTTGCCCCCGTTGAGCTGGCGGGCCGCACCGCGGGTCAGGCTCGACATGCCGGACACGATCGCCGCGAGCTGGTCGCCGCTCGTGCGGTCGAGCTGGTCCGACATCGCCATGAGCAGGCCGTCGGCCGACACCACCAGCGTGTGCCGGCTTCCCGGGACGGTCCGCACGAAGTTGTCGAGCAACCACCCGAAATTGGTTGCTTCGGTGCTGAGCGCGTTCACACTTCCTCCTTGTCAGTTGCCACAGTCGGCGTGCTGTACGTCACCGCGACTGCGGCGCTGAGTCGGGGACATCATTGCCGTGCGAGGCACGTTCCGTCGAACCTGTCTCGTCGTCGGCCTCGACCCGTCCCCGTGCGGTCGCCGACTGGAAGGCTGCGAGGCGTGCCCGCAGCTGCTCCGGGTCCCGATCGATCTTCGCCGTGAACCGGTCGACGTACTCCTCGCGGTTCACGGTCCGAGCCCGACGAGTCAGGCCCGAGCTCGTCACGTCCGTACGCTCCTGGGGGCTGTACGTCCCCGCGGAGTCGGCGTACGCCTTGCCCTGGACCTCCGGGCCGTTGCGCAGCAGGGTCGACATCTCCTCGTAGAGGACCGCGGAGGCGATCCAGTCCGAGCGCGCCTCGACCGAGTCGGACACGTAGCCAGGTTCCAGCGGCTCGATCGGCTCAGGGGCGGGACGACGCACGAGCGGCGTCGAACCGGCCGGTGCACCCGCGTGCTCGTGGCCCACCGTCGGAGCCGGGGCGGGGGCCTGCGGCGGGGCGAACGCGGTCGGCGGAGCGAACGCGGTCGGCGCGGCGGGCTGCTGGTAGGCGGCCGGCTGCTGGACCGGAGCAGGCTGCTGGACGGGCGCGGGCTGCTGGAAGGCCGCCGGCTGCTGCGTGGGCGGCACGCCGCCGGCCGGCTGCGACGCGAGCGCCGCGGCCGAGGGAGTCACGACGGGCATGGCGCCCGTACGGGGTCGACGGTTGAAGATGCCGCGCTTGCGCGCCTGGCTCTCTCGCAGCGACCTGCGCGTCGGCAGGTCGGCCATGAGGTCCTCGAACCTGGGGAGCGCCTCGAACGACAGCTCCTCCGGGATCTCCTCCCGGGCCTCCGGCTCGTGCGCGGCCTGCGCCGCGGGAGCCTGCTGCTGGACCGGCTGGACCTGCTGCTGCTCCTGTACCGGCTGCGCCGCGTAGGTCCGGGGCTCGCGGTACTCCTGCGAGGGCTGCTGCTGCACCGGGGCCTGGTACGCGTCGGCCGGGACGGTCGGAACCTCGTACGCCGGGGCCTGCGGCGCCGGCGCCGAGCGCTGCGGGAGCTCGGACACGGGGGCCGCGACGGCCTGCGACTCGCTGACCACGGGCGCCGAGCGCTGCGGGAGCCCGGGCGCCGGTGCGGTCTCGACGAACGTCGGCTCGCTCACGACCGGCGCCGCGGCCTCGGGCACCTCGACGACCTGAGCCGGTGCCTCGGTCGCGCCGAGCGGCTCGATCGCGAACTGCGGAGCCCACGTGCCGTCGTCGGGCACGAAGTCCGGGACGGAGATGTCGGTCGCCGACACGTCCGGCGCAGCGTCGAGCTCGACGGCCTGCTGCTCCGACGTGGACGTGTCCGCCGCGCCGAGAGCGCGGAAGCTCGAGAACATGGCCGAACGCGTGCTCACGTCGAGCACGGGGATCTCGGCCGACTGGGGCTGCAGGGGCGGCATGACGCCGGTGGTCTCCGCAGGGCTCGCGGCACGGGCCCGGCTCGGGAGCGAGCTGCCCGAGGAGGCCACGCCCTCGGGCGGGGACCAGGCCTCGGGAGCGGCCGGCAGGTCGAGCGGGAGCGACGGCGTCGCGAGCGGCGGCAGGATGATCGAGCC
Source organism: Oerskovia sp. NPDC057915 (assembly GCF_042887685.1). NCBI lineage: Bacteria > Bacillati > Actinomycetota > Actinomycetes > Micrococcales > Cellulomonadaceae > Oerskovia > Oerskovia sp. NPDC057915. Next base: position 199,765 of record NZ_JBHVOS010000005.1, read on the forward strand.
GGTCTGCGGACCGGGGACGAAGGAAGCGCTCGGCGCGGACCCGGCAGGGTCCATGCCGCGCGAACGACGACGGGGCATGCCCGTCGAGGTCGCGCCGTCGGTCAGCGCCGCGAGGTCGACAGGGATGGCGACGGGGGCGTCGTTGTCGATCTGCGGGGTCGTGGTCGTGGCCGGGCCCGAGTAGACGGGGGCCGACGGCTGCGTGGGAGGCGCGGAGAGCTGGTTGGCTGCGACCTGCGTGCGGTTGTCCAGCGGGTCGGTCGGCATCGGCAGCGGGACGTTCGAGTCCGGCACGAAGAGGACGTTGGGGAAGCTGACCGTGACGAGGGTGCCGGCACCCTCGGGGGCGCGCTCGAACGTGACGCTCGCGCCGAGGCGGTCGGAGATGCGCCCGACCACGTACAGGCCCAGTCGCTGCGACCCCACGACGTCCGAGGCGGCGTGCGCGTTGACCTTGCGGTTCGCCTCGACGATCTCCTCGGGCGTCATGCCCAGACCGTGGTCGCGGATGATGATCTTGACGAACCGCTCGTCGCGCGCGGTGCTGACCTCGACCGGCGTGTGGGGCTCGGAGAACATCGTCGCGTTCTCGAGGAGCTCGGCGATGAGGTGGGCCGCGTTGAGCGCGTTGTGCCCGAGCATCAGCGGGTCGACGACGAGGTTCAGCCGGACGCGGTCGTACAGCTCGATCTCGGACGACGCCGTACGGATGACGTCCGAGGCGGGCATGGGCTGTCGGACGCGACGACCCGAGTCGATGCCCGCGAGCACGAGGAGGGACTCGGCGTTGCGGCGCATACGGGTCGCGAGGTGGTCGAGGCGGAAGAGGTTCGACAGCGTGTTCGCGTCTTCCTCGGAGCGCTCGAGGTCGTCGAGGAACGCCAGCTGCCGGTTGAGCAGCACCTGGTCGCGACGAGCCACGTTGACGAACATCTCGGCGATCGAGCCACGCAGAGCAGCCTGCTCGCGGGCCACCTGGATCGTCGTGGAGTTCACGTCGTTGAACGCGTTCGCGAGCTGTCCGACCTCGTCGCTCGACTCGACCGTGATGGGCTGGATGTTGATGCCCGGGCCCTGGCCGGGCACCGAGACCTGCTCGACCATGCGCGGGAGCTGGTCACGGACGTCCTGGGCCGCGCTCGTGAGGCGGCGCAGCGGGTTCACGATCTGACGGGCGATGGCACCGGCCACGAGGATGCTGGCGCCGAACGCGACGAGGGTCACGAGGATGGTCAGGACGGCTCGCGTCACGGCCGCGGCCGCGATGTCCGACGCCGTCTCGCCGGCGTCCTTGCGGACCTCGTCACGGACCGGGGTCATGTTCGCGAGGTCGTTCGCGGAGGCCGTGGCCCAGTCCTCCTTGTTCGTCACACCGACCGCGGCGTTGGCCGCGAGCGAGTTTCGCAGGTTGACGTAGGAGCCGATCGGGGACGGGATCGCGAGCCCGGTGCGCAGCTCGCGCACCGCCTTGCGGGCCGCTGCGGCCTTGGTCTCCCCCTCGCTGACGAGTCGGGCGGCACGCTGGGAGTCGTCCAGGACCGCCGGGCTGACCTGGCCGCCGTTCGCCTGGTCCTGGGCGATGTCCTGGAAGAGGAACGAGACGACCGGGAGCTCGAGCGCGACCTGGCTCATGAGCACGTTCGACGCGACGTACGCGTCGAGCACCTGGGCCAGACCACGGTCCTGCGCGGTGTCGGCCAGCACGCGGGGCACGTCGAGCGCGTCGTCGATCAGGGTGTTGTACGACGACGTGAAGCCGAGCTCCTGGATCGTCTGGTTGTCGATCTTCTTGCGGAGCGCGTCCAGCTCGGCGCGGTCCTTGACGGTCGCGTCGACGGCTCGGGACACGCGGGGGTCCAGCATGGACATGTTGACGTCGCCGTACATGCGGTCACGTCGGTCGAGCGCCTTGTCGGTCTCGGCGCGCGCCGCCTCGACCAGCGCGTCGGCGTTCTCGACGCCGCGCACCCGCTGGAGCTCTGCGGCGCGCTCGGCGGCGACGGCCTTCCCGGCGACGTCCTGGGAGGCGAAGGCCTCCACCAGGGCGACGGTCTGGTTGGCCACGCGCGCCTCGTTGATCGCCTGAACCGAGAAGACCGTTGCGGCCAGGAACAGGACGAAGACAGGCAGCGCGAGTGCCGCAAGGATCTTCCCGCGAACGCTCAACCTGCGGAGCATACGAACCTCTCTCCATACCCTGTGACCAGCGGATCGTCGTGAGGTCCGGTCGGCTGCGACCATCCCCCACTCGCCAGACGTGCGTACTAACTATCGGTGCACTTGCCCCAGGGACCTAATCCGGTCATCCAGGGCAAGCCGGAGGCTTCGCGGAGGATTCCGACGAGGCCCGACACCCGCCCTCGTCGACGAGGTCGTAGTGTCTTTCACGTGCGAGCCGTCACGATAGCCGCCCCGGGTGGCCCAGGGGAACTCACCGTGTCCGACCTCCCTGCCCCCGTCCCGGGGCCGGACGAGGTGCTGATCGACGTCGTCTCGAGTGGCGTGAACCCTGCTGACCTGCTACAACGCGCCGGAAAGTACCCTCCGCCACCAGGTGCGCCGGTATGGCCGGGTCTCGAGGTTTCTGGTGTGATTTCGTCCGTCGGGTCCCGTCTCACAGGATGGGACGTCGGCGACGAGGTCGTCGCGCTCCTGGACGGGGGCGGCTATGCGGAGAAGGTCTGCGTCCGCGCGTCCCAGGTGCTCCCCCTGCCGGACGGCGTCTCGCTCGTCGACGGCGCGGCCCTCCCCGAGGCGGTCTGCACGGCGTGGAGCAACCTGGTCGACGTGGGCCGCCTCGCCCGCGGCGAGGTGCTGCTCGTGCACGGCGGGTCAGGAGGGGTCGGGTCGGTCGCGACGCAGGTCGGTGCGGCGCTCGGCGCACGCGTCGTCACGACCGCCGGCGGACCGGAGCGCGTGGCCCGCTGCCTCACGCTGGGAGCGGACGTCGCCGTCGACCACCGGACGCAGGACTTCGTCGCCGCGGTGCGCGAGTCCTCGGGCGGTGCGGGCGCGGACGTGGTGCTCGACGTCGTCGGGGCGGCGTACCTGGGCGACAACCTGCGGGCGCTCGCCACGGGCGGGCGGCTGGTCGTGATCGGGCTGCAGAAGGGCCGTCGCGGCGAGCTCGACCTGGGCATGCTGCTCGCGAAGCGTGCGTCGGTCGCCGGGACCACGCTGCGCGCCCGCCCGGCGCAGGAGAAGGCCCGGCTCGTCCAGGACGTGCTGACGCACGTGTGGCCCCTGATCGAGGACGGGCAGGTGCAGCCCGTGGTCCACGCGCGGCTGCCGCTCGAGCGGGCGGCGGACGCTCACCGCCTCATGGAGTCGGGCGAGGTGTTCGGCAAGGTCCTGCTCGTGCCGTGAGCCCGGGCCGTCGCGCGCAGGGTCGGTTCGGGACAGACTGGGTCCATGAGCGACGACGCACGCGGCGACCTGTCCCCCGACCCGTCCGAGCCCGCTGCCCCGGAGCGCGGGAACGGGCAGGGCGCCGACACCGACGACGGGGCGAGGCGCGGGTACACGGTCGTCGCCCCGGACGGGAGCGAGGTCCCGTCGCAGGACGACGCCGGCCAGGACAGGACGAGCGAGGAGCGCGACCCGGGCGCGGCCGTCGAGGAGCCCGCGAAGGTCATGCGCATCGGCGGCATGATCAAGCGGCTGCTCGAGGAGGTCCGCGACTCGCCGCTCGACGAGGCGGCCCGCAGCCGGCTCGCCGAGATCCACGAACGGTCGCTCAAGGAGCTCGAGGAGGGCCTCTCGCCCGAGCTCGTCGCGGAGCTGCACCGCATCTCGCTGCCCTTCTCCGACGACGCGGTGCCGTCCGACGCCGAGCTGCGCGTCGCGCAGGCACAGCTCGTGGGGTGGCTCGAGGGACTGTTCCACGGCATCCAGACCGCCCTGGTGGCGCAGCAGATGGCCGCGCAGGCGCAGCTCTCGCAGATCCGCCGTGCGCTGCCCCCGGGGGCGCTCCCGGTCCCCGGCATGCCGGGGCAGCCCGGGCACCCCGCGCAGCGCGAGGGGGACGATGCCCGCCCGTCGCCCGGCCAGTACCTCTGAGGACCTCTCCGGGCGCTCCCGGCCGGGAGACGGCTACGCGGGCGGCGGGTCGGTCCGCTGGGCGGTCATGGCGATCGCGCCGGAGACGAGCAGCAGTCCGACGAGCTCGAGCCACGAGGGGACCTGCTGGAGCACGACGGCGCCGATCACCACCGCGGTCGCCGGCAGCATCGCGAGGAGCACCGAGAACGTCGCCGCGCTGACGCGCCGCAGGATGAGCTGCTCGAGCACGTAGGGCACGACGGACGAGCAGACCGCGATCCCGACGACCGCGAGCAGCAGCCGCCAGTCGTCGAGCACCGCGCCCGACGACGGTGCGAGGAACGGCGCGAACACGAGCGCCCCCGCGGTCATCGCCACGGACAGCGACGTGACCCCGGACCCGGCGAGCGCGACGCGGCGCCCCAGCAGGATGTACGCGGCCCAGCAGGCCGCCGCGATGCCGATCGCGGCGAGCCCGATCACGACGTCCTCACGCGGGAGGTCCGACGTCAGCGTCACGCCCGCGAGCAGCACGACGCCGACGGCCGCGACCGCGATGCCACCGCGCTCGCGCCAGCCGCGCCCGGTGATCGCCGCGACGGCCACGGGGCCGATGAACTCGATCGCGACCGCGGACCCCAGGGGCAGGTGGTCGATCGCGACGTAGAAGGTCACGTTCATCGCGGCGAGCGCCACACCGAACACCGTGGCCCACGCGAGCGTGCGCCCGGTCCAGCGTTGCCGCCACGGCCGTCGCCAGGCGAGCAGCAGGAGGGCCGCGACGACGATGCGCAGCCAGGCGACCTCGGGCGCCCCAACGACGGCGAACAGCCCGACGGCGATCGCGGCGCCGAGGTACTGGGTCAGCCCCGAGACGACGAAGAGGGCAGGCGGTGGGATCCGGCCCGCCACGCTACCGAGGGCACGACCGGGACGCGAAGACACGAGTCGACCCTACGTCGGCCCGAGCGACACCCAGGACAGGCGGAGCCGGACCCGTCCGGGCGGCCGGGCGACGCCGTCGGGCGCGCGACGCCGTCCCTGCCGCGGCGACCCGACGACGGCACCCGAGCCCCGCCGTCGGACGACCGACACCTCCCCGCCCGACGGCGGAGCGGGTGCCTCACCCCTTGACGGAACCCGCCAGGAGACCCCGGACGAAGTACCGCTGCAGCGCCAGGAACACGATGAGCGGCACGATCATCGACACGAATGCGCCCGCGGTGAGCAGGTGCCAGGCGTTGCCGCGGGTGCCGGCGAGGTCGGCGACCGCGACGGTCAGGGGGCGCGAGTCCTGGTTGGCGAACGTGAGGCCGACGAGGAGGTCGTTCCACACCCACAGGAACTGGAAGATCGCGAACGATGCGATGGCCGGGACGAGCAGCGGCATGAGGACCTGGAAGAAGATCTTGACGTGCCCTGCGCCGTCCATACGGGCGGCCTCGATGAGGGACGACGGGATCTCCTTCATGAAGTTGTGCAGGAGGAAGATCGCGAGGGGCAGCGCGAAGATCGAGTGGGACAGCCACACGGTCCAGAACGAGCCGTTGATGTCGGCGTCGACGTAGGCCGCGAGCAGCGGGATGAGCGTGATCTGGATGGGCACGATCTGCAGCGCGAACACCGCGACGAACAGCAGGTTGCGTCCCTTGAAGTCGATCCACGCGAACGCGTAGGCGGCGAGGAGCGCGATCGAGATGGGGATGACGACCGCGGGCAGGGTGATGACGATCGAGTTCACGAAGAACGACGCGAGGTCGGCCGACCCGAACAGGACCTCGTCGTAGTTGTCGAGCGTGAACTGCGGGTCGCTGAGCGTCGTCCACCAGCCGGACCGACGGATGTCGAGGGCGGGTCGGAAGGACGTGACGAGGAGGCCGATCGAGGGGATCGTCCACAGGATCGCGATGATGATCGCGAGGCCCGACGCCCACGGAGAGCTCAGCCTGCCCTTGACGGCGATGGCCCGTCGTTCGGCGCGCGAGAGCTTGCCGACGCGCTGGATGTCCTTGGACGCCTCGGCGTCGACGGAGGCGGGCAGCGTGGGCGGGACGGCGGTCATCGGACCTCCTCGGAGAGGCGGAGCTGGCGGACGTTGTAGACCACGATCGGGATGACGAGGACGAACAGGATGACCGCGAGCGCGGCTCCCAGTCCTTCGTTGGACTGGCGGAAGCTCTGCGTGTAGAACTCGTTCGCCACGACCGACGTCCCGAACTGGCCGCCCGTCATGGTCCGGACGATGTCGAAGACCTTGAGCGTGCCCATGGCGATGGTCGTGATGACGACGACGAGCGCGGGGCGGATGCTGGGCACGGTGATGTACCGGAACATGCCGATCCCGTGGAGCCCGTCGAGGCGCGCGGCCTCCACGATGTCGTCGGGGATCGCCTTGATGGCGGCCGACAGGATCGTCATCGCGAAGCCGGTCTGGATCCAGACCATGACCACGATGAGGAACAGGGTGTTGGTCGGCTGGTTGATGAGGAACTGCTGCGGGGGGATGCCGATCCACACGAGCAGCTGGTTGAGGAGGCCCGTCTGCTTGATGTTCGCCTGGTCGGGGCGGTACTCGTAGACGAACTTCCAGATGATCGAGGCGCCCACCATGGAGATGGCCATGGGCAGGAAGACGAGCGCCTTCGCGACCTTCTCGAACCGGGTGCGGTCGACGAGCACGGCGTACACGAGGCCGATGAACGTCGAGACGATCGGCACGAGGATGACCCAGATCGCGGTGTTGCGCAGGACGATCTGGAACTGGTCCGTGGTGAACGCCGTGACGTAGTTGTCGAGTCCGACCCACTCGGCCCCGGTCCTGTTCTTGAACGACGAGAGGATGGTCAGGATCCCGGGGTAGACGAGGCCGAAGATCACGAGGAGGACGGCCGGCCCGAGGAAGCAGAGGACCACGACCCAGCGCGGGACACGTTTGGGCTTGTCGACCGCGAAGAGCAGGCCACCCATCACGACGACGAACAGGAGCATCGCGAAGACCATCAGGCCGAGCTTCTCGGCGGTGGTCTCCGGTGAGGTGAAGAAGTCCATGGGGGCCTCCGGTCTGCCCGACGGCGGCGGCGGGCTGGGGCGGTTCGGTCACCCGCGGTCGTGGCCGGGCGGGTGGGGTGCTGCGCTGCTGCTCGGCCACCCGCGGGGACGTGCTGAGCCGGGGCCCGTCGCGTGGACGACGGGCCCCGGCTCCTCACGCCTCGGTGCGGGCGTCCTCGGTCAGGAGGCCGGCCAGGACGCCTCGATCTGGTCGACGACCTCCTGCGTGCTGGCCCCGGTGAGCCAGTTGACGATGCCCGTCCAGAACGTCCCGGCACCGACGGCACCCGGCATCAGGTCGGACGCGTCGAAGCGGCTCACGGTCTGGGGGTCGGCGAGGATCTCGGCCGAGAGCTTGTCGAACTCGGTCGAGAGGTTCTCCGGGTCGAGCCCCTTGTTGGCGCTGACCCATCCGCCGTCGGGCGTGGCCTTGGCCTTGGCGTTGGCCCACTCGGCGCTCGACAGGTACGTCTGGAAGGCCTGGACCTCGGGACGGTCGTTGAACGCGGCGACGAACTCGCCGCCGACCTCGACGGGCTTGATGTCGGTCTGGTTGGTGGGCAGGTAGAACGCGAAGACGTCGCCCTCCTTGGACACGTCGGTGCCCTCGGGGAACTGGGTCTGGTAGAAGTTCGCGGCGCGGTGCAGGAAGCACGTCCCGTCGAGCAGGCCGAAGCCCGCGTCGGTCCACGGGGTCGTGGCGATCGAGTCGACGCCTCCGAGGCCTGCGTTGACCATGGCCGGGTCCTTGAGGACCTCGCCGGCGGTGTCGAACGCCGTGACGACCTGCGGGTCGTTGAAGGGGATCTCGTGCTTGTACCACTGGTCGTAGACGTCCGGGCCCGCGGTGCGGAGCATCATGTCCTCGACGAAGTCGGTGCCCGGCCAGCCGGTCGCGTCACCGGACTCGACCCCCGCGCACCAGGGGAGCGCGCCGTCGTTGTCCTCGGAGTACTGCTTGGACAGGGCCATGAGGTCGTCCCAGGTCTCGGGGACCTCGTAGCCACCGTCGGAGAACGCCGACGGGGAGTACCAGACGTAGGACTTGACGTTGGCGCCGAGCGGGGCGGCGTAGAAGACGCCGTCGACCGTGCCGTAGTCCTTCCAGGAGGCCTCCCAGTTCTCGTCGACGTTCTTCGCGGTCGCGTCCGGCGCCGGGACGATGGTGCCGGTGTCGTTCACGATCGTCTGGAGGAGGCCGGGCTGCGGCAGGTAGGCGATGTCCGGTGCGTTGCCTGCCTTGACGCGGACGAGGAGCTGGGCCTCGAACTCGCGGGACCCCTCGTAGTCGATCGTCACGCCCGTGCAGTCCTCGAACGGCTTGTAGGAGTCCTTCTGGGTCTGGGCCTCGGGGTCGACGATCGAGGTGTAGACGTGGACGGTCTTCCCACTGATGTCGCCGAACTCCTCGTAGGGGGCGCAGTCGATGCTGGATGCGTCTCCTCCGCTGGAGCTCTCGTCGTCCCCGCTCCCGCCGCTGCTGCAGGCGGTGAGCACGATGGCGAGGCTCGCACCACCGGCGACGGCCGCGAGCGCGCGGCGCTTGAGTGACACGGTGCTTCTGGTCATGATCTTTCCTCCACAACGTTGTGGTGCTGACATCGCGGTCGGCCCGCAGGTGTCGCGGCCCGTCGCCCTCGACTTGGCCGCCCCACTGCAATGCAAGCGTTTACATCCTGGTTGCGCAAGCGCAGGAGGCCTGTTCGCGAGTAACGATTTCGTTACTCATGACGCCTCGCAACCGCTCACCGTGGTCACGCTCCCACCCGAAGTGACCTGCGGAAGCCCGTCGACGTGCCAGGAGCCGAGGCCCAGCCGCACGAAGCGTGGCCCGGCGCGGCACGATCACCGACGACGCGGCTGCGACGTCGACGACCGGCGGACCAGGTGCGTCGGGTACGTGAGGCTCTCCGGCACCGGGGCACCGTTGATCATCTCCATCAGGAGCATCGACGCGTCAGCACCCTGCTGGTAGGCGTCCTGACCGATCGTCGTCAGCCCCACGAGCTCGCCCAGGTCGTGCCCGTCGACCCCGACCACCGACAGGTCGCCCGGGACGTCCAGCCCCAGGTCGCGCGCAGCAAGGATCGCCCCCATGGCCATCTCGTCCGACGCCGCGAAGATCGCCGTGACGTCGGGGCGCCGCCGCAGGAGCTCCTTGGTCGACGAGCGCCCGCCCGCGACGTCGAACCCGCCGTTCACCACGAGGTCCGGCGACGGCTCGATGCCGGCCTTCCTGAGCGCGCGCTCGTACCCCGTCGACCGCTCGACCGGGGGCGACCACGAGGAGACCAGGTCCGGCTGGCCCGTGATGTGCCCGACGACCCTGTGCCCCAGGTCCAGCAGGTGACGGGTCGCGAGCGAACCCGTCCGCACGTCGTCGAGGCGCACCGTGACCTGGTCCGCCGGCCCCGAGCCCACGAACGCCAGAGGCGTCCCCAGCGCCACGAGCGAGGCCACCTCGTCGTCCTCGAGCGGGAGCCCGACCACGAGCGTGCCGTCGACACGGCGCCGCAGGACCGTCGGGTCGACCTTGCGGCGCGGGCGCCCGTCGTCCACCTCGAACGTGTAGAGCAGCACGTCGTAGCCCACCGAGCGCAGCGCGCGCTCCGCACCCTCGATGACGTTCGCGAAGAACCACCGGTTCACCCAGGGCGTGATCACGCCGATCGTCCGGGTCCGGCCCGTCGCGAGCGACGCCGCCGACGGCGACGGGACGTACCCCAGCCGCTCGGCCTCCGCCCGGACGCGCGCCCGCGTCGAGGCCGACACGTTCGGCAGTCCCCGCAGCGCGCGCGAGACCGTCGCCGTCGACACACCGGCCGCTTGCGCTACGTCGTCAATTCCTGCCACGAGGAGCGATTCTCCCCCGTCCACGAGGCAGAAGCGATTCACGGCGCGGGCGGGCCGGGGTGATCCGGGCGCCCTGCGGGCCCGCGAGGTGGGACCGTGCTGGCCCCGCGGGCCTGCGAGGTCCCCCACGGTTGCACCCCGGGCACCCTCCCGTGACACCCTGGGAGCAGGCCGGACGACGCCGCGACCTCCCGCGGCGGCCCGGCGCCTACCCGCACGCACCGGAAGGAACACCATGATCGAGCTGAGGACCCCCCGCGAGATCGAGCAGATGCGCCCGGCGGGCCGCTTCGTCGCGGACGTCCTCACGCAGGTCGGCGCGGCCGCGAAGGTCGGCGTCAACCTGCTCGAGCTCGACGCGCTCGCCCACCGCATGATCAAGGAGCGCGGCGCCGAGTCCTGCTACATCGACTACCACCCGTCGTTCGGGGCGAGCCCCTTCGGCAAGGTCATCTGCACGTCGGTCAACGACGCCGTCCTGCACGGCCTGCCGTACGACTACCGTCTCCAGGACGGCGACCTGCTGAGCCTCGACTTCGCGGCCTCGGTCGACGGCTGGGTCTCGGACAGCGCGCTCTCGTTCGTCGTCGGGACCCCTCGGGCAGGCGACCGGGGTGCCGCCGACCAGAAGCTCATCGTCGCCACCCAGGACGCCCTCGCCGCAGGGATCGCAGCCGCGCGGCCGGGCAACAAGGTCGGTGACATCTCGGCCGCGATCGCCGCGGTGGGACGCGAGGCGGGCTACCGGATCAACACCGACTTCGGCGGTCACGGCGTGGGACGCACCATGCACGGCGACCCGCACGTGCCCAACGACGGCCGCAAGGGCCGCGGCTTCCCGCTCAAGCCGGGTCTCGTGATCGCGATCGAGCCGTGGTTCCTGGAGACGACCGACGAGATCTTCACCGACCCCGACGGCTGGACCCTGCGCAGCGCCGACGGCTCGCGCGGCGCCCACTCGGAGCACACCGTCGCGATCACGGAGGACGGGCCGCTCGTCCTGACGGCGCGCGACTAGGCGTTGCTCCCTGGGTGCCGAGGTAGACCCGTGCGCGTGAGGTAGACCTCCCGGAGGTCTACCTC